>NZ_CDRRUH010000050.1:0-24291 GCF_977045365.1 Fusicatenibacter sp. | reverse complement strand
CATGTTGTTCACAGAGAAGCATGCACCTACCTCACGGAGCAGCTCTACATAGTTCAGGTTCAGCAGCCAGTCTGCGTTGTTGAGCATCATAGCTTTTCCCTCGCCGAACTCGATGAAACGCTCCATCTGACGTTTGAAGCACTCTGCGTTGTGGTCGATCTCCTCGCGGGTCAGCATTTTTCTCATATCGGTTCTTCCGGACGGGTCACCGATCATGGTGGTGCCGCCGCCGATCAGGGCGATCGGTTTGTTTCCTGCCATCTGCATCCGTTTCATCAGGGTCAGTGCCATGAAGTGACCTGCGGTCAGACTGTCTGCGGTGCAGTCGAATCCGATATAGAACGTTGCTTTTCCATTGTTTACCAGGTCTCTGATTTCATCTTCGTCGGTTACCTGTGCCAGAAGGCCTCTGGCGATCAGTTCGTCATAAATCTGCATTTTGTTTTTCTCCTTTTTTCGGTTGACTTTCGGGTATGTGTTACCGTCTGGGACAGAGCCTTTTGTATCTATACAAAAAGACTCCCGTCCTTTCCGATTCAAAGGACGAGAGCCCGTATCTCCCGTGTTACCACCTTACTTCACAGCTGTCTCACGGCAGCTGCCTTTGTCGGTATCCAAAACCTCTGAATACCCTGACGCTGTAACGTTCGTCTCTTACGTCGCAGCCTACTAAAAACGTGCATCATAGTTCTTCTGCCGCCCGTTTTATTCGGTGCGCAACTCCGGGATGTATTCGAATCGTACAGAACCTGCATGCGCCTCTCATCTGCCGGCTGCTTTCTGTCCGCGTTTTTGTACGTCTACTTGTTCCCTTCCAAGCCTTTTTCCATGTTCCATAGTATAAACGGTGATTCGAAATCTGTCAAGACTTCTGCTTTCCGTTTTTTCATCCATTTTTAATATCCGCGGTCCTGATCCATCATATACAGGAGTGCGTTGCAGATGCACGCCGCGATATTGCTGCCGCCTTTTCGTCCGCGTGCCACGATATACGGGATATTGGTCTGCATAATCAGTTCTTTGGACTGTACCACATTGACAAAGCCGACCGGAACTCCGATGATCAGCGCCGGTTTTATTTTTCCTTCCCCGATCAGTTCATAGAGGCGGACCAGTGCCGTCGGCGCATTTCCAACCGCAATAATCAGCTTTTTATCCAGCTCCGCCGCTTTTTCCATGCAGGCTGCCGCACGGGTGCTTCCGGTTTCTTTTGCTCTTGCCGCAACATCTTCGTCTGACATAAAGCAGAGCGCTTCACCGCCGTGGCGCGCAAGCACCTTTTTGTTGATGCCGGATCTTGCCATCTGCGTATCCGTCACAATGCAGGCTCCCTCCCGGATCGCCTCGATGCCTTTTGCCACCGCATGCTCCGAAAAGCAGAGATTATCCGCATAATCAAAATCCGCACTTGTGTGGATACACCGCTTTACAACCAGTTCCTGATCCTCCGGGAACGTTCTTCCGTTTAATTCTTCCGTGATAATTTCAAAGCTTCTCTTTTCAATCTCGTGCGGGCTTACCTGCTCCAGTTCTATCTTCATCTTTATGCCCCTTCTTCCAGAATTTGATAAATCTTCTTCATGTCGAGATGCTCGCGCAGCGCATCTGCGAGAATATCGTACTGTGTCTCTTTGAATGTCTGGTAATCGACACCGTGAATCTGCTCCATGGCAATTCCCTTATTCTTTGCAAGTGCTTCCACGATCCGCTCGGCAACTTCTTCTTTGTCGAAAATGCCGTGCACATACGTACCGTACACATTTCCTCTCTGTGCACCGTCCAGCTTATCCGAATCAGCACGGTTCTGATCATCGATAAACGTGAATGCTTCTGTTCCTTCTTTCCGCACCGTTTCTCCCATATGGATTTCATAGCCCTCGATCCGGGTTCCCTCGATCCCGGCAAGAACGCCTTCTGTTTTTCCAAAAGCGCCCTCCGCGCGGGTTCTCGTCTTCTCACCGGCAAATACGGTATCCATCGGCAGGAGTCCCATTCCTTTGATCGTTCCGCCGGCTTCGACATGCAGCGGATCGCTCAGCGTATCTCCGAGCATCTGGAAGCCGCCGCAGACACCGAAAATTACTTTTCCGGCCGCAGCCGCCTTCAGTACGGCCGCTTCCAGACCATTCTGACGCATCCAGAGCAGATCCTCCATCGTGTTTTTCGTTCCCGGAAGCAGAATCATATCCGGATTTTTCAGTTCGGAGACAGAGCTTACATAGCGGAGTGATACGCCTTCGATCCGCTCGAACGGGTTGAAATCGGTGAAGTTTGAAATACGCGGGAGACGGATGACCGCAAGGTCAATGAGACCGATCTCCTCTTTTCTGGTGAATCGCTCGGTCAGACTGTCCTCGTCTTCCACTTCGATGTGGAGATACGGCGCCACGCCGACCACCGGGATGTGTGTTTTTTCTTCCAGCATCACAACGCCCGGGTCCAGGATGGTTTTGTCCCCGCGGAATTTGTTGATAATCAGACCCTTGATGCGGTCGCGCTCATCCGGCTCTAAAAGCTCTACGGTACCGTAAAGCTGAGCAAAAACGCCGCCGCGGTCAATATCTCCGACGAGGAGCACCGGTGCATCCACAAGCTTTGCCATTCCCATATTAACGATATCATCGGCTTTCAGGTTGATCTCCGCCGGACTTCCGGCTCCCTCGATCACAATGATGTCATACTGTTCTTCCAGTGCATGGTACGCTTTCATGATGTCCGGGATCAGCTCTTTTTTGTGGGAAAAATATTCCCGCGCACTCATGTTTCCCAGTACCTCACCGTTTACAATCACCTGTGAACCGGTGTCATTCGTCGGCTTTAACAGAATCGGGTTCATCAAAACGGTCGGTTCGATCCCGGCCGCTTCCGCCTGCATGACCTGTGCACGTCCCATCTCAAGGCCTTCTCTCGTAATAAACGAATTCAGCGCCATATTCTGTGATTTGAACGGCGCCACACGGTATCCGTCCTGATGGAAAATCCGGCATAAGCCCGCCGCAAGCAGACTTTTTCCCGCATTTGACATCGTTCCCTGTATCATAATTACTTTCGCCATCGTTTTTCCTCCTAAAACCACTGCAGAATCTGTGAAACGGCTTCTGTCAGAATCTGGTTTTCTTCATGTGTGCGTACGGCTGCACGGTAATATCCGTCGGCAAGGCCCGGGTAGTTGGAACAGTCGCGGATCAGAATGCCGCCTTTTTCCAGCCGTGCGGCAAGTCCTTTCGGTCCCTCAAAGAACAGATAATTTGCACAGGAATTCCATACGGTAAGACCTGCTTTTTCCAGTTCTGCTTTCATCCAGGCGCGTTCTTTTCCGATCAGTTCCCGTGCTTCTTTGACGTAAGCATCCTCGTTCAGGGCGGCAAGGCCTGCCATCTGCGCCGGAATCGAAACATTCCACGACTGCATGCTGCGGCTGATCCGATCCAGCAGATCCTCGTCGCTGCAGAGCAGATAGCCAAGACGCAGGCCCGGCATTGCGTAAATCTTTGTGAACGCACGCAGAATCAGCAGATTCGGATATTCGTCCAGTTTTCCCTGCATCGTCACTTTTTCCGGCTCCGGCAGAAATTCTATGAAACACTCATCCAGCACCAGATAGATGTTACGCTCCCGGCAGTTATCCAGGATCTTTAAAAGAAGCTCCTGCGGAATCGTAAGGCCGGTCGGATTATTTGGATTACATAAAAAGACAAGATCCAGATCGTCGGTCAGATCATCGCAGAAATCGTCCTGTAAAAGAAAGCCTTTTTCCTTTTGCAGCGGATACATACGGATAAAACACCCTGCCGCTGAAAGTGCTGCTTCATATTCTGCAAATCCCGGCGCTGCGATCAGCGCTTTTTTCGGGCGGAGAGCCTGTGTCAGGGCAAAAATAAGCTCCGCGGCGCCGTTTGCAAACAGGATATTTTCTTCTGGAAGCTGCTCCTTTTCCGACAGTGCCCGGGTCAGGTCCCGGCACAGTGCGTCAGGATACTGTTCCACCGATTCCGCGCTCTTTCTCACCGCCTCTTTCACACTTTCCGGAGCTCCAAGAGGATTGACATTCACAGAAAAATCGACTCTGCATTTTTTCATGTAAATGTCTCCTCCATGTGGATTTTGTCTCATACCATATGCCTTCCTTTCTCTTTTCCGTTGTGTTTCTATCTTCTCTTTTTACAGAAATAAAAAGAGCGCGCGGATTCCCGCAAAGAACACCAGTCCGAGGAACGAGGTCAGATACATCAGATGATTTGCTCTTTTGATATCTTCCGCCTCGACCGGGCGGATGTCATCGCCGATCGTTGGTTTCTTTACGACTTTGCCGAAATACACCGCATCTCCGGCAAGCTGTACTTCCAGCGCACCTGCCATAACTGCTTCTGTCTGCGCAGAATTTGGGCTGGCGTGGCAGTAACGGTCGCGTTTGTAAATTTTTTCTGCATTTTTCCAGTTCATGCGCTCGCATGCAGACGCAAGAATCATCAGCCATGCGCTGATTCTCGCCGGTATGTAATTGACGACATCGTCCAGCTTTGCCGCACACCGTCCAAAATACAGATATTTGTCATTTTTGTATCCCACCATGGAATCCATGGTATTGATGGACTTATACAGAAAGCCCAATGCCGGTCCGCCGATGGCAAGAAAGAGGAGCGGTGCAATGACACCGTCCGACGTATTCTCCGCGATCGTTTCCACGGCAGCTTTCGTCACTCCTGTTTCCGAAAGATTTTCCGTATCACGTCCTACGATCATGGAAACCGCATAGCGCGCCCCCGGAAGATCGTTTTCTTTTAATTTCTGATAGACCTTCATGCTCTCATCCTTCAGGCATTTCGTTGCCGGAATCTGCCAGCACCAGAGAACCTCCAGAAGGAAGCCGATGACCGGATGAATTTTAAATGCCGCAAAAAGCAGCAGTGCCGGAACACCGTATCCCGCCAGACAGACGAGGAGCACGAGAAAAACTCCTCCGGCGAGCTCTCCCTTTGGCGTTTTCGGAAATACCTTCCGCAGCCATTTTTCCAGCAGGGCAATGAGATTTCCGATCACACGGATCGGATGGTACAAAAAGGAGGGATCTCCAAGCAGCAGGTCCAATCCATAGCCCACAATCAGGGCTGCTAATGCTGTTTTCATCTTGTTTTCTCCTGTTCTTTCCGGTAAGAGACACACTGCTCCAGAAATTCCAGTGCGAGGTGCGGACTTGCCATATAGTAAAGATGCGGGAATCCCGCCATCATCCGTTTTGTCGCATGAATGCATTCCCAGTTCCGCTTCCGCAGCGGTTTTGCCGCATGCCATGCGTTTCCGCAGTCTGTGCTGTCGAAGTAATGGAACTCATGGCCGCGCACCGGATTTCCGCCGTTCTGAAAGGTATCTTTCGTGTTTGGCGTGAGGGTGATATAGCCGAATCTTCCCAGTTTTTTTGTCCGGTAAACACTTCCCGGAACAGCCTGTACCATGGGATACACATTTCCATCCATATCCTCCATGGATTCTGACAGGTACATATAACCGCCGCATTCTGCAAGAACCGGCATTCCCTGACAGATGGTATCGCGGATCTTCGTTCTCATGGTCTGGTTTTCCGAAAGCTCTTCTGCGTGCAGCTCCGGGTAACCGCCGCAGAACAGAAATCCGTCTGCATTCTTTGGCGGCTCCGCATCGGAAAGCGGTGAAAAATATTCAATTTTGGCTCCAAGTGACGCGAGAAGCTCCAGATTATCCCGATAAAAGAAACAGAATGCTTCATCCTTTGCAACGGCAAGAATCGGCTTCGCAGCACGCACCTTGGCGGCTGCTTCGCTTTCTGTCACCTTACGCAGGACTTCCGGCATTTTTCCCGAGAGCTCTTCTGCCCCTTCTGCAATCGCAAGAATTTTTTCAAAATCCAGTGTCTTCTGCAGTGTTTCCGCAAGCAGATTGACCTGCTCCTGCAGATTTTCCACCTCATCCGGCATCACAAGGCCGAGGTGGCGGCTTTCTAAGTGGCATTCCTTAAGTTCCGGCACAAAGCCGACACAGGAAATGCCAAGTTCTTTTTCCGCCATCGGCGCAATCTCCCGGTACAGCATCTCTGACATCCGGTTAAAGATTACACCGGCGATCCTGCTGTCCTCTTTGTACTGCAGGTATCCCTTGATAAAGGCAAGCGCTGAAACACTCATGCCTTTGGCATCGACAACCAGAAGAACAGGTGTTTTTGTCATACCAGCGAGATCGTAAGCGCTGCCATTGGTGGAAATTCCGCCAAGACCGTCGTAATATCCCATAACACCTTCCAATACGGAAATGTCATGACCCGCTGCATGTTTGCAGAACAGATACTGTGTTGTTTCTTCCTCTGTGAAAAACGGATCCAGATTACACGACGGGGCGCCGATTACCTGTTCGTGAAACATCGGATCGATATAATCCGGGCCGCACTTAAACGCAGCCGGCTGCTTTCCCATCTGCTGCAGTGCACGGAGCAGTCCGCAGGTAATCATCGTTTTCCCGCTTCCGCTCTTTCCTGCTGCCAGCATGATTCTTGGTGCTTTCATTCTTTAGCACCTCCCTGGGCTGTAAAGATATAAACCGGATTCTGGGCAATCATCAGATGGCTTCTTCCGGCCTTTTTCGCATTGGAAGCCTGCAGGCAGACGATTTCCGGCTCTTCAAACGCAAGTTCTTTGAAACACGATGCTGCCTCCGCTAATGTTTCCACGGTTACTGTATTTAATACCACGCGGATGTTCGGATTCTTCCGCAGGAGCAGTTCCAGAATCTCTTTTAAATTTCCGGCAGACCCGCCGATAAATGCATGCGTCGGAACCGGGAGTGCTTCGAGTGCTTCCGGTGCAGTTCCCTCAATAATTTCCAGATGATCCACTGCAAATTTCTTTTTATTTTCCTGCAGAAGTGCAACGGCTGCCGGATTTTTTTCTATCGCATATACCTTTCCCTGTGCTGCACGAAGCGCCATCTCAATCGAAACAGAACCTGTGCCCGCTCCAATATCATAGACAACAGAATTCGAAGAAAGCTGCAGATGAGAAAGAGACGCATTGCGCACTTCCCGCTTGGTCATCGGTACTTTGTCACGCAGAAATACTTCATCTGCCATGCCGGCTGTAAACTCCGGTTCCGGATTCGGGTTTTCAAACAAAAGAACCGCAAGCGGAGCAAACTCCATTTTAGCAAGTTCGAATGGGGTTCCTGTCACAATCTGTTCTTCCGGATACGACAGATCCGTTCCCACATGCAGCACAATCTGCTCCCAGCCGTACGAACTTAACGTCTGGCAGATTTCCCTGACACTGCCCTTTCCGCCGGCGATCGCCAGAGTTTTCCGGTTTCGGCGGACCGTCTCCAGAAAGTTGCAGTGCTGTCCGTGCAGGCTCACAAATGCTGCATCCTCCCAGGACACTCCGATTTTGGCACAGAAATAAACCAGCGAAGAAATTCCCGGCTCTACACGGACAGAAAAATCCGCATCTTCCGCAAGGACGGCCTGAAGTTTCTTTGCTCCGCTGTAAAAGCCGACATCACCCGACTGCAGAAGAACAATCTTTTCATATTCCGGGTGCGCCTTCAGATACTCGTAAATCTTTTCCGGGCTGTATTCTGCAAGCATTGGCTTCTGATATTTTTCTACTGCTTTTGTCATGCGTCCCGCACCGATCAGCACATCCGCCTGCTCACACGCATCTACGAGCGCCAGCGTCATCTGTGCTTCTGCACCAGGTCCGATTCCGGCGATCACGACGTCCCGTTTCACGGACAGATCAAATTTTTCAACGAGATACCGCTTGACCTCGTCCTCCGAGAGTCCTTCTTCCTCTTTCGGACGGCCGATCAGAACGACACGGACACCGGCCTTTTTTGCTGCCTCAATTTTTTCTTCAAAGCCGCCGTTTCTTCCGGATTCCTTCGTTACCATCCATTCGGCATGGAACGACTGCAGCATCGCAACGTTCATGTCCATAGAAAACGGTCCCTGCATGCCTATGGTATGTGCGGCATCAAATCCAAGCTCCGCGCAGGATGCAATTACGCCTGGCAGCGGCAGCACCCGTGCATACACACGGTTTTTATAATCCGGAAGCTCTGCAAATTTTGCGAGTTCCTTGCTTCCTGTTGTCACCAGAATCTTTCCCGCTGTGCCCGCCAGATACGATACCGCTTCTTCTGTCGTATCGACCATGACGCAGGATGGATCTGCCGCAAGCGACGGCCGCAGCAGCCGAAGGTACGTTTTTCCTGCTTTTTCACATGCGGACCGGATATTTTCCGACACAAGATCGGCATACGGATGGGTTGCATCGATAACCATTTCCGGCTGTTCTTCGCCAAAAAGCTGTTCCATCTCTTCTTCTGTCATTCTTCCGCTTCGAACCGTCAGGGCACCGCCCTCCTCGATCCGGCACTTACCGTATTCTGTCGCCGTACAGGCAAGGGATGCAATCTCATACTTCTTCAGAAAACTGCAGATCTCCCGGCCTTCCGTCGTTCCGGCAAAGACGATTACTTTATTCATAGCGATATCCCCTCGGCGTTACCATGTGATCCCGGATTTCCTTTGTCTGACTGTTTCCGATAAATACTGTCGTAAACATATCCACTTTTGTATTGCGAAGTTCTGCAAGCGTCATGGTCCGGCTCGTCTCCCCGTCTCTTCCGATCTGGCTTACGATTCCGCAGACGGTTTCCGGCGCTTTGTAACGAAGCATCAGATCACACGCTTTTTCCAGATAATCCGCTCTCTTATGGCTTCCCGGGTTATAAAGACAGATGACAAAATCCGCTTCCGATGCCAGCAGAAGACGTTTTTCAATTTTCTCCCACGGTGTCAGAAGATCGCTCAGGCTGATCAGGGCGAAATCGTGGATCAACGGTGCACCAAGAACGGCAGCGCCTCCCGTTGCGGCGGTCACGCCTGGAATTACCTTAATTTCAATATCAGGCCATTCTTCCGAAAGCTCATACATCAGACCTGCCATACCGTAAACGCCGGCATCTCCGCTGCAGATCATGGCAACCTGTTTTCCCTCTGCCGCAGTTTCAAATGCCAGACGGCAGCGCTCCACCTCTTTCCGCATCGGCGTCGTCAGAAATTCTTTTCCTGCAAAATGTTCTTTTACCAGATCCACATAGACGGTATAGCCGATGATCACATCGCAGTTCCGCAGCGCATCCGCCGCCTCGATCGTCATTTTTTCATATGCTCCGGGGCCGATGCCCACGACAAAAATTGTACTCAAAATACTGCCCTCCATTCCGCCGCAGCCAGTGCAACTGTTACACCGTCCGCTGCCTCTTTTTTCTTTATCAGTCTGCCGCCGACGAGAACTGCGCTGCGCTCACAGACATTGTCAATTCCTGTAATCTTCTTCACAAACGGAGACGGCGTAAATTCCCCCTCCGCCGTTTCCAGTTCTTCTGCAGAAAAGGTCCGGTACTGCCAGCCATACTTTTCCACCAGCTGCAGAATTCCCGGCTCCTGCGCTTTCAGATCAATACTTGCCGCCTGTCGAACTGCTTTTGGAGAAATCCCGGCCGCCGCAAGTGCCGCAAGAACCTTTTCTTCAATCCGGCCGGCCGGTGTATTCTTCTTACAGCCGATGCCGACGGTGATCACCTTCGGGATCAGGTGAAGTGTTCTCTCATATGGCGAATCCTCTTCCGATGTGGTAATGCAGATTCCCATCGACGGTTTTGCCGCCTCTTCCGGGATCAGTTCCTCCGGTTTTGTTCCCTCCACCGGAAAACGGCTGCAGAATCCAATCGTTTTTCCGTCCACCAGAAGCGCCGCTGCCTCTTTTGCCAGCTCCATCTCACAAATTTCACAATAATTTTTTACAGCAAAGACATCGACCGCAAACTTGTGATTGACATCCGTTGCCGTTGTAATGACCGGAACCGCACCCGTTACAGCTGCAACTTCTTCCGTCAGCTCGTTTGCCCCGCCGATATGGCCGGAAAGTAATGAAATCACGAACTTTCCCTGTTCATCCATACACAGAACCGCCGGATCTGTCTTTTTACTTTTCACGTACGGTGCAATACTGCGCACCGCAATCCCGCACGCCCCGATAAACAAAATCGCATCCATTTCCTGAAACATGCGCTCTGTCCATGCAGGAAGCGACGGTGCAATCGCAGGAATTCCCGCTTCTTTCCCGTACTTTTCCAGTGCATATCCTTCACAGCTGTGTTTTTTCAGTGCCGCACAGAGTTTTTGATTCCAGACGCATCCGTTTCTTGTAAAACTTGCTATGGCTATTTTCATCTTATTTTTCTGCCTCTCGGAATTCGGTGGTAAACGCCGGATTGTACAGATCACTTCTGCGGTAATTCCCCTGGGAAACGGCATTTCCAATGATCATCAGCGCTGTCTTGGTGATCTGGTTCTTTTTCGCGGTCTCGGCAAGTGTTCCAACGGTGCAGACAAACGTCTTTTCCTCCGGCCAGGTTGCTTTGTATACGATCGCTGCCGGAGTATCTGCCGTATAGCCGCCTGCAATCAGCTCACGGGAAAGTTCCTCTAAGAGTCCCGTGCTTAAGAATACAACCATCGTTGCCTGATGTGCCGCAAAGGACGCAATGCTCTCCCGCTCCGGAACCGGTGTTCTTCCGGCCATTCTGGTGATGACAACACTCTGGGAGATATCTGGCAGCGTATATTCCATTTCAAGGGCAGCAGCCGCTCCGCAGAAAGAGCTGACACCCGGACAGTCATCGTGAGCGATTCCAAGGGCATCGAGCGCATCAATCTGTTCGCGGATTGCACCGTACAGGCACGGATCTCCCGTGTGGAGTCTTGCCACAGTCTGGCCTTTGCTTTCGGCCTCTTTCATAACATCAATCACCTGCTCCAGCGTCATGGTTGCACTGTTATATACCACGCAGCCCTCTTTTTTCAGATCCAGCAGTGCCGGATTGACAAGAGAACCTGCATAAATGATAATGTCCGCCTCGCCAAGCAGCTTCTGTCCTCTTACCGTAATCAGATCCGGGGCTCCAGGGCCCGCTCCAATAAAATGTACCATCTATTTTTTCCTCTTTTCTTTTACAATAATCAGTGAATAGTAACTTGCCTGGTCCGGGATTTCTTCCGCGCTGAAATACTTCTGTTCCGTATCCATGCCGCAGTTTTCTACCATCACCGCCCGGCAGTTCTTTTCCTTCAGGAACTGTTTCACAGCCGGCATCTTTTTACCCGCTTTCATCAGAACCTTTGTTCCTGAAAGTTCCAGTGCATCTTCAATCTGGTAAGACGCCGGAATCACATGCAGTTCTTCGGAATTTTCCACCAGTCCCTCGGAAAGAGATGCTGCTGCCGCGCAGAACGATGTAACACCGCTTACAATTCTCGCATCGTAACCGTCTTCCAGTACCCGTCTGTGTACATAAAGGTAGGTAGAATACACGGTTGGATCTCCGAGTGTCAGAAATACTACGTTTTTTCCTGCATCCAGCAGCTCCTCTATTTTTTCTGCACCGCGCCGGTGATTTTCCTCCAGTTCTTTGGCATTCTTTGTCATCGGCATTGGAATAGCAACGAGCTCTTTTTCTGCCAGTTCCGGCACTGCCTGAACGGCAATCTGGTAGGCAATGCTCTCTTTTGGTTTCTCTCCTGGTACTGCAATCGTATCATTTTCCCGGATCAGACGGACAGCCTTTAACGTCATAAGCTCCGGGTCTCCCGGTCCGATTCCTGTTCCAAATAAAATTCCTGTCATTTTGTTTTTACTCTTTTCTGTTTTCTTTTTCTTCCTGCTCCCGCAGGCGCTCCAGAAGTTCTCCCGCTCCCGGGGTTTCCCCGAGCAGGCCCTCATTGCTTGAAAAAACAATCGCCTCCGTCTGCACTCTGCCCTCAATATGGTAATTCATGTAAAAAGCAATTTTTTCTGTCACTTTTTCCATGGTCTCTTTCAGGCATCCTGCTTCCTTTAAAATCTGCACCGCTTCTTCCGTCGTTCCGGTCTCCAGCAGTTTTTTTGCCAGTGCAAGATCCGCCCCTGCACGCACCGCCTGCGCCGTAAGAAGCTCCGCACGGCAGTCTGCCTCGTGGGAATGGGTATTCATAATTCCGCCGGACACCTTGACAAATTTTCCAAGATGTGCCACAAAAAGGATGGCGTCAAAGCCGAGCTCAGCTGCAAATTCCAGTGTTTTTCCGACGTAATTACTGCACTTAACGGAATGGTCTGCACGGACCCACGGATACGTTTTTAAGAAGTCCTGTCCGTAATTTCCCGGTGTCACCAGAAGGACACGGTCACCCTGTGCTTTCCGCATTTCCATCTCGACGCGGATCGTGGAAATCAGCGCCTCCTCGCTCATCGGCACTACAATCCCGCTCGTTCCAAGGATTGAAATGCCGCCGGTGATGCCAAGTCTCGGATTGAACGTATGCTTTGCCAGCTCTTCCCCCTCCGGTACGGAGATGACAACCTGCAGTGCACGGAAATCATCGAGTTTTTTCTGAATCTCCTCCACATTCTCGCGGATCATCTGGCGCGGTACATGGTTGATCGCCGCGTTTCCGACCGGCTGATCCAGCCCCGGCTTTGTCACACGCCCGACGCCGAATCCTCCATCGATTACAATTCCCTCTTCTGTTCCAAACGTCACTTCCGCGTAAATCAATGCTTTATCTGTCACATCCGGATCATCCCCGCCGTCTTTTCGGACGGCACAGCTTACTTTTTCGGCACTTCTCCGGATATCCAGCAATTCCAGATTCAGAACAATGCCCTTTGGCGTATGGATTTTCACTTCCTGTATTTCTTTCCCGGAAAGCAGCATAAACGCCGCTCCCCGCGCTGCCGCTGCAGCGCAGGAACCCGTCGTATATCCCATGCGGAGTTTCTTGCTGCCGCGCATAATATATGCATCTTCCAAGCCTGTCCTGCTCATGTTTTTCTCCTTAACAGATCCGGCGGTTTTTCTGCCGGATCACGCGATCTGTTTTATCATAACACACAATGAAAAAATGCTGAACCATTTTCGCATATTTTTTCAAAAAAGAGCAATTTTTCCCGGCTGTTTTTCTATCTCAGAAACTTATTCTTTTCCCAGCTTCCTGTTGTTTCAAACTCCGCAGCTCTTCTTTCTGCCTGTTTTACAATTTTTTCATCAATTCCCATATTTCCAAGCAGCGCAATCGCATTCTTTCCTCTTGCCGGCCCCTGTTCCAGGCGATACGGGAAGGAAATACTCTGCGCGGTAATCTGCTCTTCAAAATGATAATTGGTGTAGAGATCTTCCAGCAGATACGTCAGTTCAGTATCATGTGTTGCTGCAAGACAGAGCACATTTGCACGGCGCAGGGCAGCAAGCACACTCTCTGACGCTGCAATCCGCTCCGTCGTGTTTGTCCCCCGCAGCACCTCATCAATGACGCACAGAAGCGGTGTTTTTTCACGGCTTGCCTCCAGAATCCGTTTTAAAGATTTTACTTCCACAACAAAGTAACTCTCTCCCTGTGCCAGATTATCGCGGAGTGCCATAGATGTCATGATCCGGCACACAACACCGCGGTACCGCTTCGAAAGACTCGTGTTCAGTGCCTGTGCCAGAATCGCATTCACTGCCATGTTTTTCATAAATGTGGATTTTCCCGACGCATTCGAGCCGGTCAGCAGAATTCCGCCCTCCGCATACAGACTGTTTGCCACCGGATGTGTCAGAAGCGGATGATAAAGCTCCTCCACATCGATCCGGCAGCCCGCCTTTTTCTCATCCAGGAATTCCGGCCGACAGTAATACGAAAGGCTCTCCCGGTATGATGCTGCAGACAGTGCAAAGTCCAGGAGTCCAAGATCCTCTGCCATCTGCAGAATCGCTTTTTCATACGATTTCACCCCGGAAACAACCGAAGAATACTCGATCAGATCCAGCAGAAAGAACGTGTGAAAGTATGCAAAAATCATGCTTGCTGCACCGCCCTGCGATTCTTTCGTATTCACAAGTGTTCTGCATTTTCTTGTAATCGGACGGAGTTGTTTTTCCTGTTCTTCCAGACGCTTCTGATACATTTCCAGTCCGGAAATTTTTTCTTTTCCAAGTTCCCTGGCTGTCCGCTGCAGCCGCAGGATACAGCCAAACGCTTTTAATGCGCTCTCCAGCTTTTTGCTCTCCCTTCCATGCATCAGTCCGTTGCCGACCATAGAAGCAAACAGAACAGCCACACCCAGCGGAGGCAGTACAAACAGCAGTCCAATTCCAAGCACAGCAATACAGGCCATCAGAAGATATTTCCCCTTCTCTCCCGGCTCCGCCTCCATCAGTACGGCTATTTCTTCTGTCGGCGGATTCATCTTTTCTTTTCCCATCAAAAGAAATGCTTTCTGCACTGCTTCTCTGGCTTTTTGGTTCTCTGCAAAAAGCTTCATCAGCCGTTCCCGCTCTTCCCTGATTTCCGTTGTTGTGACCGGCATCCGAAGCGCTGTGTACAGATATTCTTCCCCGCACACCGACACTGTGTGGTCAACTGTGTCAAAAACCGCATCGAGATCCAGGTCATTCCAGGTAATCGCGTCCACGCAGAAGTTTTCCCCTGCTTTTCGTCTCAGACACGCTTCCAGTTTTTCTTTCTTTTCCCGTGCCGTCCGTTTCTCCTGCTTTTTTCCCCATTTCTTCCGCAGTTGTACCAGCTTCTTTTCCTGTTCATTTCTGTTATTCTGTACCATCCAAACTCCCAGCAGTATCAGAACCACAAAAATTCCTGCTGCCGTGTACAGTTCTTTCATGTCTTATCGCCATCCTTTTTCCTGCTCTGTATCATAAGTCTTTTGATTCTGTCTTATTCTAGCACAGAACCCTCTTCCCTTCCAGATTTTGTTACAAAAATCATCTCCACCGCCGCATGTACAGCCAGTCTCTGTGAACTGCTGCCGTCACCAATGCAGGTGGAAAGGGTAAGTATCTTTTGAACTTCCTTTTCCTCACCGCTGCCAAAGATAATGCTGTTTTCTTTTCTTTCCTGTACCCATGCATTCCAGTCCGCATCGCTCCATGCTCCCAGCCGGTAAACATCACTTTTGGCATCCGTCTCCTCCACACTCCAAATACGGCACTGCCATGCTTCACCCGGCAAATACAGGTACAGATACGGAAATTCCTGTTCCCACGACGCTTCACGATACTTTTTCAATCCTCCGAACATCGTTCCATCCCGCATATTATGCCCATATAAAATCGTGTGACGTTCAGAAAAATCCTCCGGTGTATCACACGGTGCAAAAATACTGCCGTAAATCCGCTCCCTGCAAAACGCATCGTGTGCCAGATAATATACGTTATCCTGCCCGCGCGCAACCGGAACATCTAAGGCGCAGCCCGGAATCCAAAGCCACGCGCAGATTTCTCTATTTTTTGATCGAAGTCCTGCAAAATCAATTGTCCGAAACAGATTTTGATCTGTACTGCCCGGTTCCTGCTCCTGCACTTCTTCGCTTTTTTCATTTTCCTCTTTGTTCTCTTCTTTTTCTTCTCTGACATACATCTGCACCGCTTCTTCCTGTTCTTTTCGAATCTGCCGGCTTACCCGAATCTGCGGCAGATACCAGAAAAAAAGCGCCGCCAATGTCAGAACTGCAATCCCTCTTCTTTTTCTGCTGATTTTTTCTCTCTCCATTTTGTTTTCATTCCACCACCCGAACCGATGGTGGAATGTTTTTCCGTTTTGTTATTCAACCGGAATCCGGTTTTTTACAATACTGTTGTGTCCATAATCATCCCAGCGGTATTTCTGATTTTCAAATACAACCTCACTTTCTTTGGGATGTCCGCAAAGATTTACCGATACCGAAAAGACGCGCGCAGGATCTTTTCCATATGCCGGCTCTTCTAGTTTTTTCACGGTAACATTCTTCGTACCTGTCACCTGCATAAGTGAATACCGCAGCACCTTCTTCTCCTGTACCCGGTAATCGTTTCCTGCCGGAATTCCCCGGATCTGTACCGACTGTTCCGTGTAGCCGTCCTGATCTGTCGTTTTCTCCACCTGTGTTTTTGTAAACGTAAGATAGCATTGGTATGTATGTTCTTTTCCATACAGATCCTTTCCCTTCACGGAAAACAGAAACGTTGGATTTCCATGCGCCCATGTAATCTCATCCGCCTTGATCTTCTTTGTAATCGTCAAGGTTTCACATGCAAGATCCTTCATCGTCACGGTCTGCACTTCCTGTTTTGCCTCCAGCACAAACGAAACCGGTTCTGCCGCAAGGTATCCATCCGGCGCGGCCTCCTCCACAAGGACATAAGAACCCGGCTTTATTTTTTCCAGTTCATGCGGGCCGCTTCCCCCTGAAATCCAGCTGTCCACACGGTTTCCATCCATATCTTTTAATACCAGCTTTGCGCCGGAAATTCGTTTTCCGCTCTCTGCATCTATTTTTTCAATTGTCAGATGTGTTCCATCATTTTCGACCGTCACCGACAGTTCCGATTTACCGTCAATTTTTCCGTTTTCTACCACAAATTCCCGGCATGTGCTGTCCAGCAGATAGCCCTCCGGAGATGCTGTCTCCTGATAGTACCAGACACCGTCCAAAAGTCCCGTCAGCTCAATTTTTCCATTTGCATCCGTCTTTTTTGTCTCATCAAAACTTCCATCTTTCGTCCAGATATGAAAGGCTGCTCCCTGAAGCACTTTTCCGTCTCCCTGACTTACTTTCTGCAGAACAAAACGGTTCTTCCAGTTTGTAAACGTCAGTGTGATCTGTGCGTTTTGTTCCCCGATCGTTATTTTCTTTTCCGTCGGATCCAGCACATATCCATTTGGAGCCGCCGTTTCCCGCACAAGATACGTTCCGTACTCCAGCCCGTCTTTGAACGCCTCTCCATTTTCATCCGTTTTCAGCACAGCTGCTACCGCCTGATCCGGAAACAGCACTGTTCCGTTTACCGTTGTAATTGCTCCGCTCGCAATCACCTGGTATGTTGCACCAGAAAGTGCTTTCCCTGAGTTTTCTTCCGTCTTTTTTATCTTCAGTGAGCCTGTTTTTCTTGTGTTTTCTGCTTCCAGATGGATCGTCTGCATGCCTTCCTTGTCAATGGAAAATTCCTGCTCCCAGTTTCCTGCATAACCAGCTGGATTCTTTGTCTCCACAACACGGAATTTTCCATTTTCACTGTCTGTATCCCGAATTCCCTCCAGCAGATAAGAACCCGTTTTTTTCACCCAGTTCATCTTTTTGAATTCACTCCAGGTGTTGTTTTTCCAGCGGTACACGGTAAATTCTGCACCCGAAAGAGCTTCTTTTGTCTCTGCATCCATTTTTTTCACTACAAGATCTCCTACTTTCGACAGATGACAGGGAACGTTCGCTGTGTAACCAAATTCCGAAGTATTCCACGGCACAACCGTTATTCCCGTTTCCCGGGATGCTCCATGCCAGTTGTTGTACGTACTGGAAGTATCGTTTACAAAATTATCCGGCCATTTTTTCGGTGCTTTCACTCCGCCGCCGGGACCAGTTACCGCGTCGTTAGTGCCTCCATCATAGAAAATCATCGTCTGGGAATTTCCTTCAAAGGTAAATGTAACCCAGCCTTCCGAATTTTCCGGAGTTGTTCCACCGTCCGGCTCAGAGCCGCGTCTTGCCGACCAGATCGCTTCTGTTCTGGCATCGTAGACGATTCTGGCATCTGCCTCCTTCGTCAGATAGATATGTTCTGTCTCATCAGCCAGATAAAAGCCCTGCTTAAAGTCCAGATCCGAAAGTGTAAAATATCCTTTCACATTCAGCGGATTTCCTTTACTGTCGTAATAAGCAAACCGTACCTTGATCCAGAGCAGACCTTTAATATCAATGACCGGCTTGTTGTGGTCAATCGCCACGACTACCGCATCCACGTCCTCATACCCTGATGGTACAACCGTGTTCTGCCAGTCTTCCAGCCAGATCCGCATCGTTACATTTTCCCCGTGGCGCTCTCCAACATTCGTATATTCCGCATACATTTTTCCTTTTTTCGACTCCAGCGGCGTGAAGGAACGGATATTACTCCATCCCTTCACATCGGCCGCCGGCCACCATGTGGAACAGCATTTCGAATGGCTCTCTCCGTTTTTGCAGAACAGATTGTCCCAGGTACTTCCATCTGTACTTCCAAAACGGATTTTTGTCTCACTTCCGATCAGCGGGGTAAAATCATATCGGCCGTCAATAACAGAGTCCGATGATACAACTTCTCCGATTCCGGCTTTCGAAAGAGAAGGAAGACTCGTAAGACTCGAAGCCAGAACATCTTCCCGAAAACAAAATCCCAACAACAGCAGAATTCCTGCGAGAAACCAGAAGCTTTTCTTTGCTCTTTTCATTCTTTCCTCCTTTCAGACCGGCCCGCGGTAAGAAACAGGAAGGCTCCTGTCACGACAATTCCAATGGGGACCGCTGCTGACGGATCGCGCAGACCTGTTTTTGGCGCGCTGTGCCAGATAGAGGGGCCTTCTTCCTGCGGCAGATCTTCTCCTTCGACAGAAAAAATCCATTTTACCCCGCTTTTCCGAAGTGCCCATTCATTTCCAAGTTCTGACGGCACACGGATTGAAAAACAGATTTCTTTCCGTTCATCTGGACTGCATATTCCAAGACTTTTTGCTGCCCATAGTCCCTCACTCTCTAAATCACCTTCATAAATCACGCTGTCTCCCTCTCGTATTTCCAGTTTCACCTTGGAAAGCAGTTCTTTTTCTGTTTCACTGAGTTCTTCCGGAAGTTCCGTCCGCAGAAAAAATTCTGCACGGCTTGCTGTCGTGTTCACCAGTGTAAACGTATCTTCCCATTCATCTCCCGGCATCAGCACTGGAAAGTTCCGAAAGAAATTGTCGGGTGCCAGGATCAGATTCCGCGCTGCTCCTTCGTACGAAACGGTGAGGAAGCTCTGCTGCGAAACCTCCGAAACGGTATTATCCGCCTCGTGGACACACTGTTCAATTTCCAGTTCTTCTCCCCACGGAGCTTCTGCCGTAAAATCCGGCGTCACATTCGCTGCCTGTACGGCCTCCGCCTGGATTTCAACGGACAGCACCTGTCCCTCCGCCTCACTGGTCCACGCAGACGGAATGGTGATTGTACGGAAAAAATCGACAGATTCCTGCTTTTCCAGTACTTTTGGATAATAATAATACTCTCCTGCTTTCAGCCAGACGTCCTCGATTCCCCCAAGGTCCTCTTCCCCCAGACGGTAATCCTGCGTTTCTTCCTCATCAAACACAGGCTTTACCCGGACATAGCATGGTTCAGCATAATTAGTGATCCGCGGAATTTTTGAAATCACCTGGGAGGGCAGTACAATGCCGTTTTCCGGTCCCTCATACTTCTTTTCTCCATCCCCGTCTTCCTCATATTCCCAGATTCCAATATTTACATCTCCGACAGCTATTTTGTTAATGGTCTCAACACTGCTCCGGTAATATGCATACGTTCCGCTGATTCCCATCAGAAGACTTGCCGCCGCACATCCGATCCTGACGCGTTTTCCTTTCATGTCTGACCACCTCTCTCATAAGCGTCCCATGCCTCCCGATAGTCGTGAAATACCATATTTCCCTTCTGGATCTGCACCGATTCCTCGTAGACCGAAACCTCAAGTTCTTTCTGTTCCATTTCTTTTGCAACGCGGATTCCGGTAAACAATTCCGTCGTGCTTTCGCCTTCTGAAACCGGTTTTTTGTAATAATAGTAGTCATCTTCTCCTTTTACCCAGTTTTCCGTATCAAGTCCCTCAATCGCTTCAATTGGTTCACTGAATATAAGTGCCGCACGAATATAGCAGGCAACGGAGCCTTCATTTCTGATTTTTACTCTCTTTACCACACTTTTCCCTGGCGGTACGGGCGTCGGTGTCGGAAATTCTTCATCGATCGTACTTGTATTATGTCCGAACACCATACGATTCCAGACACTCTCGTGATCTGTAAAATACGCCGAAGTTCCCGGCAGCAGCCAAATGGCTGCCGCCATCGTACACCCGGCCGCACCCGCAAGGAAAAACAGCCGTTTCGTCTTTTTCTTCATCTTTTGTCCCCCAGAAAACTGCTTAAATTCCAGGTGCTTCTGTCTGTTCCGGCTCCGACTGCGGTGCCGTTATCTGCCCCTTCTGCCCATTATTCTGATTTACATACTTCTCCCAGGCCTTTGCTGCCCGCTCGGCAACCGTACTTCCCTCACCGGTATTCAGCGCCTGGATTGCATAATAATTGATCGGAATATCGACCTCTTTTTCATCCAGCTGCCCTTCCACGATATTAGCTGCTGTCACGCTCGTAAATAAAGGATCCGTCGTTTTTCCAGCTGCGAGCACTTCATTGTAGAGATATGTATATACCATCGAATTGTTCTGTTTTTTCTTGTACATCAGCACCCATTTTTTCGAAAGCTGATTCATCGAAAACAGTTCCGTATCGACGGCTGCCCCGCCGTTTAAACGGTTTCCGGATGTATCTGCAACGATCACTTTTGCGATTGGTATGGAAACATCCATATAGACGTAAGAATCATTTTTACCTTTATTTTCGATACGCGGGTCCTTCGGAATCACCTGGGTCGGCACAATATGATTGGTCTTTCCGTCCGGATCCGGTGCGTACGATGGTTCATGTCCTTCGATATCTACTTTTCCCACAACAAACTGGTTCGTCACAGAATCCTTATCCGTCAGATACGCCAGTGTTCCGCCCGCTGCCAGGGCTCCTGTCAGAAGCAGTGATGCTGCCCAGAATACGATTTTCCGCTGTTTTTTCATAGATCAATTCCTCCTGTTTTCCTAAATAATTTTGCTGATTCTTTTTATAACTTGTTTTCCTGCATGATTTTTCTGCCGTGCCAAAGCTGCCGGATTGTAAAAAGCATCACCGCTCCCACGGCCAGAAAAAAGAGTGTTCCTCTCTGCCGGAGCCAGACGATACCAAAGCCAAGCCAGGGAAGAGCTGCGATCACATTCCCGATCACCTGTTTTTCCAAAACGATGCCTGCATCTTCCTCCGCGTTGGCATCCCCCTTGGTACAGTATCCTTCCTCGCTCTTTTCCACGATCCGGTGTGTCACCACCATATTTCCTCTCCGGTAGGTAATCACATCCCCCGGATTCCATTCCTTCTTCCGTCCATCCACAACCACAACAGATCCCGTCGGGATCTCCGGTTCCATGGACCCGGACAGTACGACATAGGCGCAGAAATACTGCATCAGATACCATCCCGCCGCCAGAAAAAGGAAGAAAAGAAAGCCCTGCAGCCCCCGTTTTCCTTTTGCTTTCATTTGCTCCCTTCCGTCGATGCGGACATCCAGACTGTCATTTTTGCACGCAAAAAACAGAGGATAGCATTTACCCTCTGTCTCAGAATATCCCTGTTTCATTTTCTCTAAAGTTCTTGTAAAAGTGATTTAAACTTACCACAGTCCGGGCGAAAACGCAAGCATTGTCTGCCCGTTTAATTCTAAATTTTTTCTAAAGCCTGAAACGCAGAAAATTTTCAGAACTTTTCCCGGATCTTTTTTTCTCCAAACGCAAGCCGCTTTTCCAGCTCCTGCCCATTTTCTGTCCCAAGGATGTTTCGCATTACACTCTCTTCTTCCCGGATTCCTTTTCCGTGAAGTACGCAGTATGCGCCGGCATCACTTCCCGCCGCAAGCACAACGTCCTTTTCAAATGCAAGCTGCAGACCTTTTTTCTGCGTCTCAAAAATCCACGCCAGCGTTTCAGCCGGATATCTGCCGTTCTCCAGAAGATTCGAAACCGTCACAATTGTCGGCACCCAGATTGTTGCATGCTCTGCCATACAGCAGATGCTCTCTTCATTCTGAAAGTTCCCGTGCTCAACCGAGTCCACGCCTGCCTCTGCCGCATCCATCACAGCCTGTGCGCCGTTCACATGCGCCATCACAGAAAGCCCCGCATCATGCGCCGCAGCCGTCATTGCAAAAACCTCTTCCCTGGAAAGCGGCTCACTGGTCACATGCCCCTTTGTCGCGAAATCCAGGATTCCCGTCGTCATGATCTTGATAAAATCTCCGCCCGCACGGCGTACTTCACGTACAAGCACGCAATACTCTTTCCAGTCTGAAAATGCGCGTCCGACAATTTTTCCATAACGGCCCGCCCTGTGAATCGCAAAAACCGGTGTGCGGTATGTGATCCCGTACTCCGGCGCAAGGCTCCGTGCAAGAACACCCGCCCCGTACGGATCTCCGCCGTCACGCACATAGGAAATCCCTGCCTTCTGATACGCCGCCAGATGTTCCCGGATCAGATCCTCCCGCGGGCCGTTTTCATGCGCTGCCGCCGCCTTTTTGTAATCCACACCGTCCATAAAAATATGGGCATGGCATTCTGCTGTCACCATTTTTGTTTACCGCCTTATCTCCGATTCCACCACAGCTTCTCTGCGGCCCATTTTCCAGTTCTGCTCCGAGAGATACAGATGATATCCACAGCCGTTTTCTACTCGCCAGTCATAGTAACTCCTCTGCGGCACGCCGTACTGCTCAAGGATACTCATGATCGTGCCTCCGTGCACCACCATCGCCACGTTGCGGTAATGGCGGCGGATACACGTATCCACCATCTTGTCAAAGCCGGCGATGCAGCGGTCCTTGAACTGCTGCGGGCTCTCACCGCCCGGAAAGGCAAGCGTCGCCATGGAATCAATCCACTCCTGGTATTTCGGATTGTCTTTTAATTCCTGATAATTTTTGTTCTCAAACTCACCAAAATTGCACTCTGCAAATTCCGGGATTTTGACCTGTTTGGCGTACGGATACAGAATGTCTGCCGTTTCCAGACACCGTTTCAGCGGGCTGACGAACAGAAGCTCAACGGTATCCATCGTCCGCTGTTCCAGCTCTTTTTTCCCTTCCTCACACAGTGGTTCATCCGTCACGCCGATATACCGTCCTAACGTATTGCCATAGGTTTTTCCATGGCGGATCATTGCAATTTTAATCATGTTTTTCCTCACCTTTCAGCAGGATTCCGACTCCGCACACCACACGGGTTACCGAATCAGCCGTTGCTGCCAGCTCCGTACAGATGCGCCCCGTCTTTTCCCGCCATTTCCGGTCGAAGGGTTCGATCGGAACCACTCCGTAACCGAGTTCATTCGTAACAATGCAGATTTCCGGATTTTTCTGCAGCAGTTCTTCCAGTTCCGCTTCTGGTGCAGTCCCGGTCTCCTCTTCCAGAAGGAGCCATCTGCGGACCAGCTCCTGAAAATCATATACGCCGGAACATGCCGACAGCTCCTCTTTCGAAGCTGCTGCCCCATCGGCCCATCCTGTTTCTTTTCCGGTCATCTTCTTTGCAAAGTCAAGCTTTCCCTGAAAAGCCCCTCCAATTACTAATTTCATTTCCAGTTCTCCATTCCAAGAGAAAGTACCACAAGAGACAGGAGCTGTGCCAGCTCACAGAGCGAAAGGAAATAGCCTGCGAGATCTCCTGTAATTCCTCCAAAATACTTACTGCTTTTCCATTTATAATAACAGAATACCAGTGCCGACACAACCAGTACATCCAGTGCCGCCCAGACGCAGAACGAAGCTGAGAGCGCCGTCACGGCAAAAATCGTCACAACAAGCACCGCCGCCGTTCTTTTTTTCTCTGCGCTCATGCCAAACGCTGCCGCTGTTCCTTTCGGATTGGCATTTGGAAAAAACGCGATCGAAAGACCGCTGAACGATCTCGAAACTGCGAAGCCAAATGCATACGCTGGAAAAATCTTCCAGACAAGTTCTCCGGCTGCGCCCGCGTACAGTACAAAATACAGACATCCCATAATAATCGCAAATGCTCCGGCGTGCGGGTCTTTTAAGATTTCCAGTCGGCGCTGTTTTTCTCTCCAGGAACTTAACGCATCCATCGTATCCAGATAGCCGTCGAGGTGAATGCCTCCCGTCACCAGAACCGGAACTGCCGTCAGCACTGCAGCCCGCAGCATGCTTCCCGCGCCAATCTGCTGCAGCATCCAGAAAAGCACCGCCGAAACTGCACCGACAGCCAGTCCGACCCACGGAAAGAAACACAACGCATATTTCATGTTCTCTTTTTCCCAGTCTGCCGGCGGCATCGGGATTTTCGAGTACATGGCAAACGCCACTTTAAAGTTATTCCATATCATTTTCATCTTATTCTTTTTTTATTCTGACGGGAATCCCATACACAACCTCGGTCACACAATCCGCCATCTCTGCCAGACGTACATTAATGTTTCCCAGGATCCGCTGGTATTCCATCGTCTCCTCCTCATATCGGTATCCGTCCGAAAAAATTTCATTCGTCACCAGAACCAGATTCCGCGCCTGA
>NZ_CDRRUH010000049.1:0-24294 GCF_977045365.1 Fusicatenibacter sp. | reverse complement strand
CCCCGCTCTCGTACGCCATCTGAACGCGGATTCTTTTTTCTCCCGCAGAATCTGATCAATTTCCGGCGGAAAATCGCCCGGCTTTACAATCGCGTACGACAGTTCTTTCCGCTCGCCCTCGCTTACATCCGTAATCCGGCACGATGCCAGGAGCATCAGGATCACCGCCGCCAGAAGAACTCTTCCCCGTTTCTTTTTCTTCCCCATCATTCCAAACGCCGCTTCCCGCTCTTTCTATCCATTGTATGACGGGCCGCGGTCTTCTATGACGCAAAATCTTTTTCTGAAAAAGACGAAAGTTATTGCAACATGCCCCGTCAATGACGTATACTGAAAAGTACGCAATAACTGAATATCACTATTTTACAAGAGGAGAAAAAGATTCATGATTCGTTTTATTCTGGTCATTCTGACCGCTTTTCTGTATCTGATTCTGTCGATCCCGGTGCTTCTTGTTCTGCTTCTGATCCGGAAGAAAAAGCCGGAGGTCTGTGACAAGGTAAGCCGTGCGCTGATCCGCTGGATTTTCCGCGTGATTCTGTTTTTCGCCGGCACGAAGATCACGGTGGAAGGGCAGGAAAATATTCCGAAAGATCGTGCCGTTCTCTACATCGGCAATCACCGCAGCTATTTTGATATTCTCGTAACCTACACAACGGTTCCGGGCTCCTGCGGATTCGTAGCGAAAAAGGAGCTGGCGCGCATTCCGCTCTTAAAGAACTGGATGGATCTCATCCACTGCCTGTTTCTCGACCGATCCGACATCAAACAGGGTCTGCAGATGATCCTGACCGGATGTGAGGAGATCAAGAGCGGCACTTCCATCTGTATCTTCCCGGAGGGCACCCGCGGCAATACGGAGAGCGAGCTGGAGCTCGGCGAGTTCCACAACGGTTCATTCAAGATGGCAACGAAAACCGGCTGCCCGATCATTCCGCTTTCGATTTCCGGTTCCAGAGAAATCCTGGAAGCACACTTTCCGAAGATCCGCGGTACACACGTTACCGTGACATACGGCAAACCGATCATTCCGGGTGAGCTTACGAAGGAAGAGAAAAAAGAAATCGGAAATTATACGAAAAACATTCTGCTGGAACAGCTGAAAGAAAATCCGGCAAAATAAAAAACACTGGCACGAAAAAAGTGCCGGACACATCTGTAAAAAACAGAAGCGCCCGGCGCTTTTTTCTTATAACAATTCTCTTATTTCTCTGCGGAGAGCATCTCCACAATCTTTCCATACTCCATAAAGTGTGATGCCTTCACCAGAATCTGATCGCCGTCCTGTAAGAGCTTCGGCAGTTCTGCCATCAGGCTTTCGCGGTCTGCGAAGTGGCGGATTTCCAGTTGCGGGTCTGCCTCTTTTGCCGCTTTTGCAAGGTGCTCGCAGAGCGGTCCTGCGCAGTAGAGGGCGTCGATGCCGCAGGTTCCGGCGTGTGTGCCGACTTCGGCGTGGAGTGCTGCCTCATCGGTTCCGAGCTCGCCCATATCGCCGAGTACAGCCACTTTTCTTCCCTTCGCCTCTTTCAGGACATCGAGGGATGCTTTCATGGAAACCGGGTTTGCATTGTAGCAGTCATCGACAACCGTGTATTTTCCCGTCTCGATGATGTGGAATCTTCCACTCACCGACTGCAGTGTCTCGATTCCCTGCTTGATCTGATCCAGCGTCAGCCCGTACGTGCATCCTACTGCGGTTCCAGCCAGCGCATTGTAGACCATATGGCGTCCCGGAATCGGAATCAGTGCGGAAAAACTGCCCTGCGGGGTATGAATCCGGCAGGAAATGCCGCGGAAGCCCTGGCTCTCGATCTCATCGGCATAATATTCATTCTTTGCATCCAGTCCGAAATGAACCGGCTCGATACCGTGAACCGTTCCAACCGTGGACAGCTTGTCGTCGTCCCCGTTGATGATAATGTGGCCGTTCTCACGCAGATGATCAAAGATCTCGGTCTTCGCCTGTAAAATACCATCTCTTGTCTTCAGATTTTCCAGATGACACCATCCGATATTCGTGATGACTGCAGTCTCCGGGCGTGCGATCTTCGCCAGACGGTGCATCTGGCCGAAATCGTCGATTCCCATCTCGAGAACCGCCATTTCATCCCCTTCGCGCAGGCGGAAAACGGTGAGCGACAGGCCCAGCTCATTGTTGAAGTTCGCATCCGTTTTCAGCACGCGGTATTTCTGCGCCAGCACCGACGCAATCGTCTCTTTCGTGCTGGTCTTTCCAACGCTTCCCGTGATACCGACAACCGGAATATTGAGCTGCTGCATATAGTATTCTGCCATTGCCTTGATGGCTTCCATGGAATCCTTCACGAGGATATACGGGCATGGCGGTGTTTCAAGTTTCTGCTCGGAAATGACAGCAAGTGCGCCCTGAGCAGCCACATTTGGGATAAATTTATGGCCGTCCACACGCTCACCCGGAATTGCAACGAAGAGGCTTCCCTCTCCCGCTTTCCGGCTGTCCGTCACGATATCAGCGGCTTCCGCTGTTTTCTTTTCTTCCGGTCCGAAGTAGGTTCCGCCGCACACCTCTGTGATGTGTTCAAGTGTCATATTTTTCATGCGTTGTTACCTCTTTTTCTGAGAGAAAGCTGGATCAGCAGCTCGCACAGTTCCGGATAGGAAATGCCGAGTACCTGTGCCTCCTGCGGCAGAAGGCTGGTCGGGGTCATGCCCGGAAGGGTGTTTGCCTCGAGGCAGTACATTCTTCCGTCCTTGCGCATCATAAAGTCGAGACGGCAGTAGTTTTCGATGCCGAGAGCGGCAGCGCCGTCCTCTGCGTGCTTCTGCATTTCTTTCGTCTGCTCCTCGGTCAACACGGCAGGGCAGGTCTCAACGTTCGATCCTGCTTTGTATTTATTCGTATAATCATAGAATCCTTCGATCGGCGCGATCTCGATGATCGGGTATGCTTTTCCGTCTACAACGCCGACAGAGAACTCTCTTCCCTCGATATACTCCTCAACGACAACCTCCGGCTCATAGGAGAAAGCATCCTTCATGGCCTGCCAGTATTCCTCGTTCGTATGCGCAATATAAACGCCGACGCTGGATCCGCCGCAGCACGGTTTTACGACAACCGGAAGCTCCAGTCCGAAGCTGGACAGCGGCTCGCTCTCCTGGCCTTTTTTCAGGGTCACGCCGTTCGGGGTCGGCACGTTGTGTGCGCGGAAGAACTGTTTGGTGATGGATTTATCCATCGCAAGGGCACTGCTTAAATAGCCGGTTCCGGTGTACGGAATGCCGAGCAGATCAAACGTTGCCTGTACCTTTCCGTCCTCTCCGTTTGCGCCGTGCAGGGCGAGGAAAACAACGTCTGCCGCCTCGCAGAGCTCCAGCACGTTTCTGCCGAAGAATCTGCGGCGGGATGCGGTCATCTCATCTAATTTTTCATCAAAGCTGTGCATGTACTCTGCTGCTTTGTCTACATCATAGTTCTCTTCTGCAAATGCATCTTCCAGATTTCCATTCACATCAATTCCGCAGAAAATATCCACCAGAACTGCCTGATGATTTTTCTCGCGGAGTGCCTTACATACCATGGTTCCGGAAGTGATGGATACCGAACGTTCTGTGCTGGTTCCTCCAGCTAATACTACTATCTTCATCTATTTTAATCTCCTTTATCTTTATAGACCGGTCTGCTGTGTGGGCTGCGGCCCTGTTACATCGTCCAGGCTATAGTATACGATAACCGGGTCACCAATTTCAATAGCATTGAACACTTTTTCTGCTTCTGTGTATGGGGTATTCACACATCCGTGGGATCCGTTCGTCAGATAGATGTCCCCGCCGTACTCGGTACGCCAGCTTGCATCGTGGATTCCGACGTCGCCGTTGAACGGAAGCCAGAACATGACATGGCTCGGGTAGAGCTTGAAATCACAGTTACTTTTTTTCGCATCCACCGCCCAGACACTGCCTGCCGGAGTGTCATAGCCCGTCGCATGATTGCCGGTTGTGACCGGTGTTTCCGTCACCAGAACGCCGTCCTTGTAGCACCACATTTTCTGCTGGGAAATGCACACCTCGACGTATGTATTTCCGATATCATTCGCCGAGCGGTCATTGGCCGTATAGAGGTAAACCGGGTCGAGATTTCCCTGCGTTTCATCCTCGATCGCCTGCAGAAGTGCCTGCGTCGTCTCCTCCTTGTCGATACACCAGCCGTAATCGCCGCCCGCATTCAGGTTAATGGCCGCGCCAAGACTCGTTTTGAAGGTATGCGCCAGCCCGAAGGTGTCCGTCTCATACGCCATATGGCGCACAAAGGCTGCCGCTTCGTCCTGCGAAATCGTGTAGGTTCCATCCTCCCCCTGTACGAGCCAGCTCTGTAAGGTCGCCCGGTCTATGGCATAGCTGTTTTCACCGATTGCATACGTGATCCGCGCCGCTGTCAGGTGGTTCAGCTCCGCCATTTCCCCGTTCAGTGCTTCATCATCCTGCGTAATGCCCGGTTTCCGGTAAACATCTTTCTCTTCCAGATCCACACGCGCCGCTCCGGCATCCAGAGCCTCGATGACGGCCTGTTCTGCCTTCTCATAGTCCACCTGCGCGCCCTCTGTTTCCGGCACAATGACGTACGAGGTTCCGTCATCCGTCAGATACGCATCCGTCGGCGCTTCCTGCTGTTCTTCCTGAAACCCTTCCATCGTCTGCAGTTTTTCCTGCACCATTTCTTTGTCATAGACAGAGTCCGCCGCCACCTGGTTTTCTTTCTCTTTCCAATAGAATGCAGGCCATGCAAGAGTATTCTGGGACTCCAGCAGTTTTTCCACCGCGTGGTCGTCCACATACGTGAGGCCGATCTCCGTGCCGCTTAATGTCTCTGTTTTTCCACCGCGCTCGGTAATGCCAAGTGTATAATCCACAATGTGGTTCTGAATTTCCTCTTTGACCTGCTCTGCGGTCAGACCTGCACAGTTCAGTCCGTTGATCGCGGTTTTCGGGAAAAAGTGGGATGCATAGTAATGCCCCACACCCGCGTAACCGCCTGCGGCTGCAAGGAGTATGAGTCCTGCGGCAATTCCTATTACTTTCTTTTTCATGTTTTTCCTTTCTGTCCCATAGAAAATTTCTTTTTAACTTTCTAATAGAAAAAAGCCGGAACTCCCACACCAGAGTTCACAAAAACTGTGTCCCCCGGGAGAATCCGGCTTTTGTATTTTTACTTATCTGTTATTTGCTTTCCAGAATCTTATCCACGCTGACCAGTTTGACACTCAGCACGAATACCTGACCTGCGATTTCCAGCTCTTCCGGTGTCGGGAAGGACGGTGCAATACGGATGTTGGAATCCTGCGGATCGTTGTGATATGGATACGTTGCGCCCGCGCCTGTCATGGTAAGACCGGCCTCTTTTGCTTTTGCAACGATCTTCTTTGCACATCCCTCCATCGCATCGAAGGAGATGAAGTATCCACCGTTCGGTTTTGTCCAGGAAGCGATGCCAAGGCCGCTCAGCTCCTGATCCATTACCTGCAGAATTGCCTCGAATTTCGGTCTTAAGATCTCAGCATGCTTTTTCATCTGATTCATCACGCCGTCCAGGTTCTGGAAGAATTTTACATGGCGCAGCTGATTCAGTTTATCATGACCGATGATCTGGAAGTTCATGTACTCCTGTGCCTCTTTGAGGTTTGCCTCAGAAGAAATGAGAGCTGCAATTCCGGCTCCCGGATAGCTTACTTTCGAAGTGGATACGAACTCATAGACCATATCCGGATTTCCGGCTTTCTCGCACTCCTCGATGATGTTCAGCAGGTGATCCTGTCTGTCATCATACAGGTGATGGATGATATATGCATTATCCCAGAAAATACGAAAGTCTTTGGCTGCCGGTTTCAGGTTTGCAAATCTTCTGACGGTCTCATCGGAGTAGGTGTAGCCCTGCGGGTTGGAGTATTTCGGTACACACCAGATTCCCTTGATGGCGTCATCTTCTGCAACGAGTTTTTCTACCATGTCCATGTCCGGTCCTTCCGGCGTCATCGGAACATTGATCATCTCAACGCCGAAGTACTCGGTTACACCGAAGTGACGGTCATAGCCCGGTACCGGACAGAGGAATTTTACTTTGTCCAGCTTGTTCCACGGAGTGCAGCCTGCAACGCCTTTCAGGAACGAACGTGCTACGGTATCAAACATAATGGTAAGGCTGGCGTTTCCGTAAACGATGACGTTTTCCGCCGGAACCTCACAGATATCTCCGATCAGTTTTCTTGCTTCCGGAATACCGGTCAGCACGCCGTAGTTCCGGCAGTCGGTTCCATCTTCTGCGAAGGTGTCTTCATTTTTCGAGAGAACGGTAAGCATTCCTTCCGTGAGATCTAACTGGGCTGCTGCAGGTTTTCCTCTGGAAATATTCAGATTGAGGCCTTTTGCTTTTACCTCTGCAAATTCCTGCTCCAGTCTGGCTTTCTCGGCAACTAATTCTTCTTTGGTCCATTCGATATACGGTTTCATGAAACGTCCTCCCTTGTACTTTCCTTACCCGTTTTTTCAGGTTTCTTGCTCAACTAAAGACCATTTTACCAGATCATGAGTTTCTGTCAAGGAGAACTTGCATGTTTTATGCACTTTTCGGCATTTTATCCCACTTTTTGCAGTTTTATACTTCATTTCCTGCAATTTCAGCCAAATGTTTTTCGTATGACGGACATACGTCCGCTGTCAAAAGATGTTTTAAACGTTGTCAGACTGCCATCTTCCCGATGCACCGCACGGCAGAACAAGGCCGGTCGACTTGACCGGAAGGCCGATTTCCTGTGCTTCTACGTGGCCTTTGTACTGTTTTAATTCCAGGGAAATCATGTACGTCAGGACAGCCGGTGCAAGTCCTGTCGTGTAAGAATTCACAAGGAAGAACAGCGGGTCATCGCTTAAGAGCTGCGTGCAGAGCTTGATGAACGGATGAATCGACTCCTCGATCTTCCAGATCTCGCCCTTTGGTCCTCTTCCGTAGGACGGCGGGTCCATGATGATCGCATCGTAGTGATTGCCTCTGCGGATCTCGCGCTCGACAAATTTTGTGCAGTCATCCACAAGCCAGCGGATCGGCTTGTCCGAAAGGCCGGATGCGGCAGCGTTCTCTTTTGCCCAGTTGACCATGCCTTTGGATGCATCGACATGTGTGACGCTTGCGCCTGCTGCGGCTGCTGCGAGCGTTGCGCCTCCGGTGTAGGCGAACAGGTTCAGCACTTTAACCGGGCGGTTGGCACGGCGGATCAGATCGCCGAACCAGTCCCAGTTCGTTGCCTGCTCCGGGAAAAGGCCGGTGTGTTTGAAGCTGAACGGTTTCAGGCGGAAGGTCAGGTCTTTATAGTTAATCTCCCACTGCTCCGGCAGCTGGAAAAACTCCCATTCTCCGCCGCCCTTGCTGCTTCTGTGATAATGGCCGTTTTTCTTTTTCCAGCCCGGATTTTCTTTTTTCGTGTTCCAGATGACCTGCGGGTCCGGTCTTACCAGAAGGTAATCTCCCCACCGCTCCAGTTTTTCTCCGCCGGACGTATCCAGCACTTCATAATCTTTCCATCCATCTGCTATCCACATTTTATTGGTTTCCTTTCTCTTTTATCTCAAAATTTATCGTGTTCTCAATTGTACCTCCCTATGATACCATAAAAGTATTGTTTTTCCAAAACATTTTTTATATCATAGTTCTGGGCATCCGCGCATTTGGTCCGGAAATCTGCCCACGGAAAGGATTTTTCTCATGGAAACCGTACTCTTATATCAGATCAAAGGAACGAAAACGGCTGCGCTTTTAAAGCCGGTTCTCTTAAAGCTCGGCATCCGCGTGCGCATTGTGGAACCGGAACAGTATCTCCAGTCGATCGGATTTCTTGCCGGAAATAAAGCATTTGCAGAATCCCCCGAAGCCTATGACGGCGCCGGATTTGATGAACCAATGATGGTCATGGCCGGCTTTTCCGAGCGGAAACTCGATCTTTTTCTCACCGAAATGCGCCGGAAAAAAGTGCCGCCGATCGCCCTCAAAGCCATCGTCACAACGCAGAACCAGGCGTGGAATTCGCTGCAGCTCTACAGAGAATTAAAAGAAGAACACGAAAAAATGAAATCGTACCGGAAATAACTGGTCTGGTCAAAAAATCCGGAATTGGCACTTTTTCTTCATGCCACTACTCCCTATAATAGGGTGCAATCAAGGAACGAAAGTTCCAGATGCCAAAGGAGTGAGTTGTTATGAAAAATGAAAAAGTCTGGAAAATCGCAATGACAGGTGTCTTTGCAGCCCTTTCCTACGTTGTCTTCACCTTCCTGCAGTTCAAAATCTGGCTGCCGGGCGGAGATGCCACCTCGATCCATTTTGGAAACGCTGTCTGTGTGCTCGGTGCACTGATTCTCGGCGGTGTTTACGGCGGAATCGGCGGTGCGATCGGCATGACCATCGGAGATCTTCTCGATCCGGTCTATGTGGTATATGCACCAAAGACCTTCCTCTTAAAATTCTGCATCGGCCTTATCGCAGGACTGATCGCACACAAAATCGGTAAAATCAACGAGCAGACCGATCAGAAACAGATCTTCAAATGGGCACTGCTGGCAGCCATCGGCGGACTTCTGTTCAACGTGATCTTCGATCCGCTCATCGGTTACTTCTACAAACTGGTTCTTCTTGGAAAACCGGCGGCAGAGGTTACCTTAAGCTGGAACGTTGCGGCTACTTCCATCAACGCCGTACTTTCCACCATCACTTCCGTTATCATCTACATGGCACTGCGTCCGGCTCTTCAGAAATCCGGACTGTTTAGCCAGGTAAAAGCAGCAGTGAAATAAAAAAATTTCACTTACACGATATTAAAAAAAGTCACCAGGTTCTATTTCGAACCGGTGACTTTTTTCATGCATTTCTTTTTATTTTTCAACGGTGGCTGCTGCCTCTTTCACTGCCTCTTCTTCCAGAATGGATGTACAGTGCGGGCATCTGACTGCCTCGATGTCGATCTCGCTCTTGCAGTACGGACAGATCTTTGTGGTCGGTGCCGCCTCTTCTTCCTCATTCTTCGGGGTCAGCTTCTCGCTGACGGTGTTGATCGCTTTGACCAGGCAGAAGATCACGAATGCGGTGATCAGGAAGTTGATCACTGCGGTGATAAAGTTTCCGTAGCACAGAACCGGAGCATTCTCGCCAAGTCCGAGTGTGATTTTCAGATTGGAAAAATCGGTTCCGCCGAAGATTCCAAGGATCGGGGTCAGGATATCCTGGTTCAGGGATGTCACGATCGCCGTGAACGCACCGCCGACGATGACACCGACTGCCATATCCATGACGTTTCCGCGCATGATAAATTTCTTAAACTCGTTGATGAATCCATTTTCTTTCATCTTCTCTTACTCCTCATCTTTTGTTTTTTCTCCGGCGAACCACGCTTTTTCGATCATTTCCAGTTCCCGGATATCAATGCAGTTTGGAATGGTTCCTTCCCGAACCGCCTTCTGACATTCCTTCAGATCCATCCAGCGGACTGCTTCTACTTCCGACTCCTGCAGATGCAGTTTTTCTGCCTCGACCGGCTTTGTATAAAGATACACGGCGCTGACCTCATGATCGTGGAACGGTTTTCCGTAAAAAACACCGTGTGATACTTTTTCCAGCAGGCCAAGATCCATCAGATCTTCTGCTTCTGCGTGGATGCCGAGCTCCTCGCCGATTTCCCGCAGGGCCCCTTCCAGATACGTATCGCCCGCCGAAAGATGGCCGGCACTCGAGATATCGTAGCAGCCCGGATTCGAATCCTTCCAGGCACTCCTTTTCTGCAGCAGTACCTCACAGCCGCTCTTCTCATTCGCCCGTGCAATCCAGATATGTGCCGTTCCGTGACACCGTCCCTCACTGTGCGCCACGCCGCGTTCTACGATGGTTCCGGTCGGCGTGCCGTCGCCTGAGCGCTCCTCAAAAAGTTCCATCTGTTTTCCGTTCAGCACCGCTTCTGCGAGCGTGTCGCCCACATACCGCAGCTTCAGGGAGAAAAACGGCTCGTCTTCATTCAGAAGGCGGAAAAAGATTTTGTCTCCCTCCCACAGATTCAGGTGCAGGACGTCCTCTTTTTTCACCCAGGCGAGTTCGCCCTCATCACATGCAGTCGGTTCTCCCGTGAATCCGTCTGCCGTGTAGAGACACATATACTCCATGTACTCCACCGTTTTGCTGTTTTCTGCCTCTGTCACAAAGGTAACGAGACCGCGGAAACGCCAGCTCGTCAGCGTGTAGCCGGTTTCCTCTTTTACTTCACGCAGCAGGCATTCCTCCGGGCTTTCGCCAAGTTCCGCATGGCCGCCGACGCCGATCCACTTGTCCTTGTTGACATCGTTCTTTTTCACCGTGCGGTGCATCATCAGATAGCTGTCATCCTTTTCGATGTAGCACAGCGTTGTCATGCAGCCTCTGCCTCTTTCTTCTGTTTTTTCCTCCATCTTTGACTCCCTCCGTCGTGTGCCGGACTTCTTTCCGCTTCTTTTGTTTTTCAGGAAAAATGTATTTCTGCACACACCTTTTTCTCGTTTTCTATTCTACCATACTTTTTCAGAATTCCAGCAACAAATTTCTATCTTTTTGCAGATCTTTCACGAAAAATGTAACGACCATTCCGCATCTTCTTGACTCTCACACAGTACTGTGTTAAAGTGTCTGTAATTGATGTTTTGTCACCCGTAAACAACGTTTCTTATCATTTCTTACATTTGAGGTTTTCATGATGGAAAAACAGACGATAGTTGTGAAAGTCGGCACCAGCTCCCTGACACTCTCAGACGGAACCATGGATGCTGAAAAAATACGGAACATTACGACCCAGCTTGCCGCGCTGCAGACGGCAGGCCACCATGTGATTCTCGTTTCCTCCGGTGCGATCGCCGCAGGCTTTTCCCGTCTCGGCTTTAAAAAACGGCCGACGAAAATTGCCGATAAACAGGCTGCCGCTGCTGTCGGCCAGGGCCTTCTGATGGAGGAATACACGAAAAATCTGATGGCGTACCAGATTCCGTGTGCGCAGATTCTTTTGAACCGCAGTGACTTTGAGGACCGCCGCCGCTATAAAAACATCTTCGGCTCCCTCTCCGTCCTGCTCGGGCGCGGTGCGATTCCGATCATCAATGAGAACGATACGATCGCGATTGAGGAGCTGAAGGTCGGCGACAACGACACGCTCTCCGCCCAGGTGGCTGCGATGCTGCATGCATCGCTTCTGATTCTGCTGACCGATATCGACGGGCTCTACACTGCCAATCCAAAGAGTGACCCGAATGCGCGCCATATCGACGTGGTAAATGAGATCACGCCGGAGCTCACTGCTGCGGCAGGCGGTGCGGGATCGGGCAACGGAACGGGAGGCATGACAACGAAGCTCTCCGCCGCTTCGCTTGCCACAAGAGCCGGTGTGCCGGTTCTGATCTGCTCCTCGGCGGAGGAAAACAACATTGTGCGTGCGGTGAAAGGAACCGCAAAAGGAACGTACTTTACCGCCAGCGGCCACAACATGAAAACGCGTCTGCAGTGGATGGCATTCTATGCGCCGAGTGCGGGCAACCTCTACGTCGATGAGGGTGCCGCAGAAGCACTTGCTGTTCAGGCAAAGAGCCTGCTTCCCAAAGGCATCGTGGCAGTCGAAGGCGATTTTAAGAAAGGCGATGTCGTCAGCGTCTTCCGGCGCGGCAGCCATGAATATCTCGGAAAGGGCATTGTCAACTATGACCGGCCGGATCTGCAGAAAATCATGAACGAAAGCACCAGCCACACGGAAGCAATCAACCGCGATAACTGGATCGGCGCGGAATAAATGGTGCCGAATAAAGCATTCTTTTGTTTACGAAAATTCCCCTCCGTGTTATAATATTTGTATTCAGCCGGCTGCAGGTTTTTCTTTCAGCGAGGAAAGGAAGCTGCATCCGGTTTTCCATGTGCTTTTGGTTTTACTTCGAGAGCACAGCAAACACAAAGGAGGGTTTTTACCAATGAAATACGATTTTACATCTCTGATGAACCGCAGCGGCCACGATTCGATCGCTGTCGATCAGATCCCGATTCCGGGTGCGGAAGTCAAAGAGGGCTTCTCCCGCATCCCGATGTGGGTGGCCGACATGAACTTCCCGTCTCTTCCGACCATTCAGGAAGCAATTCACGCGAGAGTCAACAAACCGCATTTTGGCTACTTTAATCTGCCGGATGCATATTTTGACAGCATCATCCGCTGGCAGAAAGAGCGCAACGGTGTGGAAGATCTGCCGCGTGAGGCGATCGGCTATGAGAACGGCGTGCTCGGCTGTGTTGCTTCGGCTGCTGCCGCTTTTACATCCCCGGGCGAATCCATTCTTCTGCATTCCCCGACATACATCGGTTTTACCGGTGTTCTTGAGAACTGCGGACGCAATATCGTTCTCTCCGATCTTGTTCAGGATGAGAACGGCGTATGGCGTATGGACTACGCCGATATGGACCGCAAGTTAAAAGAACACAACATTCATTTCGCGATTTTCTGCTCTCCGCACAACCCGACAGGCCGTGTCTGGGAGCGCGAGGAAATTGAAAAGGCGATGGAAATTTACAAAGCAAATGAATGCGTTGTCATCTCCGATGAGATCTGGTCTGACCTGACACTGCCGGGCTTCAAACATATCCCAACGCAGTCCGTTTCGAAGGATGCACGCGAGCGCACCATCGCACTTTATGCACCGTCCAAGACCTTTAACCTGGCTGGCCTTGTAGGCTCCTACCACATCATCTACAACCGCATGCTGCGCGACCGTGTGGAGAAGGCTTCGTCCCTTTCTCACTACAATTCTCCGAACGTACTCTCTGTTCATGCGCTGATCGGCGCTTACCGTCCGGAGGGATACCAGTGGGTGGATGAACTGCGCGAAGTGCTGAAATCGAATGCGGATTATGCGTACAACTACATTCTCGAGCATTTCAAGGGCGTGAAGCTTTCCAAACCAGAAGGAACGTACATGCTGTACCTCGACTGCGAGGAGTGGTGCAAGGAGCATGATACCGATATGGATACACTGCTGAAAGCCGGTGTTGCTGTCGGCGTGATCTGGCAGGACGGACGGCCGTTCCACAGACCGTATGCGATCCGCCTGAATCTGGCACTGCCGCATGTGCTTGTGAAAGAGGCATTTGACCGTATGGATAAGTATGTATTCAATGCGAAATAATTGTATTTTCTAATTTTATAAGCCAAACATAATGAAAGACCGAAACGGACATTTTCCTCTGCCGTTCCGGTCTTTCGCTGTTTTGTGCATCCTGTTTTTTCAGTTTTGCTCCAGCTCCCGCTGTGCCAGCATCTCTTCCACGTTGATGCCGTACTTCTTTAAATTGACGCGGCCGTTTTCCAGCACAATGCCGTCTGCCTCCAGCATATCCGCCTGTTTCCCGGCGCCGCCGAAGACAAATTCCGCGGCCAGTTCGCCTTTGGAGTTTACCACACGGTAGCATGGAATGTGCTCCGGATCTGTGTTTTTATGTAAGGCGTTTCCCACGGCACGCGCCATCTTCGGCTCGCCTGCAAGCGCTGCTATCTGGCCGTATGTCGCCACTTTTCCGCGCGGAATCTGCTTTACCGCCTCATAGATTCTTTTGGTCGGGCTGTCCGTGATGATGTCGTAGCTCTCGGCGATCATGGTGCGTATGGCATCATCGGGTACGGTTCCGTCGAGTAGAATCGTGTTCCAGTGCTCCTTATTCTGATGATATCCCGGGATAACTGACGCGAATGCATCGCGCCAGTAGTCTCGCCATTCCGGGTTTGCTTTTACATTCAGCTGAATGATTCCGTCCTTTTCATAGACCCACAGAAATGCCTTTCTGCTTCCTTTCACGCGGATGAGCTGCCAGTTGTCATCGTGGAACGGCGCCTCCTGATATGTGTCCGGGAAGGAAAGACCGTAGGCTAATGCTTCTTCTCTTGTCTTCATTGCAGACTTCCTTTCTTCCTGTCGCGGGTGCTTTGATGTTTTTTTCCGCAAAACACCCGCTTTTTCTGTATTCCTCCTGCCGCTACGATTCTGCTTTTTTCTGCGGCATTTTTTCTTCATTATACCAGTCCGCCTGCTTCCGCGCAATTTTTCACCTGCTATTTTTTCATCTTCGGCTGGAAAATCCAGCTTGCAAGATACGCGAAAATCAACGCCGCTGATGTTCCGACAGCTCCCGCCTTTAATCCGCCCTGGAACAATCCTAAAAAGCCGCTCTCTTTCACTGCATCTTTCACTCCCTGGAACAGCAGATGCCCGAACCCGAGCAGCGGCACCGACGCACCTGCTCCGGCGTATTCTGCAAATGGATCGTAGAGTCCCAGAAAACTCAGCACTGCGCCCGTGCACACCAGCGTCACCATAATTCTTCCCGGCAGCATTTTCGTGCGGTCGAGCAGAATCTGGCACAGCGCACAGATCAGGCCGCCGACCCAGAAAGCATTGAAATATTCCATAAAGGTTCCCATCTTACACATCCTCCTCCCGCTCGATTACAACCGCCTGCGCAATGCCGGGCACGCTGCTGCCCTCCTGAAAGCTCACCTTCGACATCAGCGCGCCGGTCGGCACAAACAGAATGCGTTTCCACTCTCCGTTTTCCAGCTTCGGCAGCAGATACTCCGCCAGCACCGATGCCGCACAGCCGCAGCCGCTTCCACCCGCGCCGGTATCCTGTTTGGCCGGATCGAAAATCAGCATGCCGCAGTCACTGTGCTGTTCCGAGATATCGTATCCTTTCTTTTTCAGCAGTTCCAGCAGGATTTCCCGTCCCACAACGCCGAGATCTCCCGTTACAATGCGGTCGTAATCGGCTGGTTCCCTGTTGAAATCGACGAGGTTCTGTGCAATCGTATCGCACGCAGCGGGGGCCATGCAGGCGCCCATGTTCTGGTTGTCTTTCAGCCCGTAATCAATGATTTTTCCCGTCGTAGCGCCCGTGATTTTCACTCTGCTCTTCGTTTTTCCAAGCACACACGCGCCGCTTCCCGTCACCGTCCAGCTTGCAGACGGCGGGCGCTGGTTTCCGTAGGCGAGCGGAAAACGGAACTCCTTCTCCGCCGTTCCAAAGTGGCTCGATGTCACCGCCAGCACCCGGTCACCGTATCCTCCCGCGACTGCCATCGCGCCAAGCGAAAGCGCCTCTCCCATCGTCGAGCAGGCACCGAACAGGCCGTAGAGCGGGCAGTTCAGATCTACCAGGCCGAACGATGATGCGATTGACTGTGCCAGAAGATCGCCCGCAAAAATCATGCGGATCTGCTCCGGCCTCACATTGGCTTTCTGCATTGCCAGCTTCGCGGTGGCAAGCTGCAGTTCACTCTCGCCCTCCTCCCAGCTCTCCTGCCCGCACATCGGGTCCGAAAGCGTGTGCGAAAAGTATTCGCCCAGCGGCCCCTCCTTTTCCTTTTCTCCTACAATCGCCGCGCTGCCCTCGATATAGACGGCTTTGGCAAACGAGATGCTCTGCTTTCCTGTCATCTGTCTCATCGGCAAATTCCTCCGTTTTTCTGATTTTGCATCTTACCATTTCTGACCTTCAGTATTTCCGTTTTTTCTGTTCTTACGCATGATTTTTCCATTCCTGGGTATTCTGTACGCTGTAGCACGAAAATCCCTGTTTCAGAAACTTTTAGAGGAATCTTTTCATGAGTGAAATGCTGTATCTTCAGACGGAGCGGAATATCAAAATCACCAGTCCCGTCGTGACGCTCGGCGATGTGGCACAGCTTTCCTGTTCGGACGGCGCTGTCCTCGCCCGCAATCAGGTCCGCCGCGTGGCGCATCTTCCCGATGACGGATACGGGCGCTACGTCTGCTCCGCGTCCACGCTCGTCCGTCTCGTCACGGAAGCAGAGGAGCACGTCGATGTCACCCACATCGGCGAACCGAACTTTATTTTAACGTACGAGGACCCGCATCAGAAAAACACCTGGATCAGCTGGTGCAAAACGATTCTGGTCGGCATCCTTACGTTTATCGGAACTTCGTTTTCCATTATGACGTTTCACACCGATATCGGCATCCGCGAGCTGTTTTTGGATGTTTACACCCGCTTTCTGCCGCAGATGACACCCGGCTTTTCCGTACTGGAAATTTCATATTCCATCGGCATCGGCCTTGGCGTCGTGCTCTATTTCAACCATTTCGGACGGCGGAAATTCACGCAGGACCCGACGCCGCTCGAGGTGGAAATGCGGGTCTATGAGGATGATATCGATACGACCATTATCGAACAGAACGACCGCTCCGGTAAAGGAAAGGAGGCTTTTCATGCGAATCCTGCCAGAGATCCTGCTGGCCATGGCCGGTCTTAGCCTTGGCTTTTTCGTCGCGAGCGGCCTTGTCGCGCTTGTGATCGGCCTTGGCATTGTGACACGGTACGCCGGCATCACAAAGACAGCAGGGAGCCTGCGTTTTTACGAATGCTGCTGTATGGCCGGGGCGCTGTTCGGCGATCTTTTCTCGCTTGGCACCTTCTCGTTTTCCCTGCCATCCTGGACGGCCGGTGTGTTCTGGCTTTTTGCGGGCATTTATCTGGGAAGCTGGATCATCGCGCTCGGCGAGGTCGTCAATTTGTTTTCGATCCTCTGCCGCCGGGTCGGCCTGACGCGCGGTCTGCCGTTTGTGATTCTCTGCATGGCGGCAGGGAAAATCGCGGGCTCTCTTTATTATTTTGCAAGTGGATTTCAATAAACTCAGACTTGGAGGTAAGATGTGATGCAGAGTTTAAAAAGTGAACGGGCGAAAAAAGAATACGAACAGTATGTCAAAGAAGTGACACCAAAACAGAATCTCTTCTGCAATATGGCAAAAGCGTTTGTCGTCGGCGGGCTGATCTGTGTCGTGGGGCAGATTCTGCTCCATATCGGCAAAACTCAGTTTTCGCTGAACAAGGACGACGCCGGTGCCTGGTGCTCGCTGCTCCTGATCCTTTGCAGTGTGGTTTTAACCGGTCTCAACATCTATCAGAAAATCGTCACCTTCGCCGGATGCGGCGCGCTCGTCCCGATCACCGGCTTTGCCAACTCGGTTGCCGCACCTGCAATTGAGTATAAAAAAGAAGGACAGGTCTTCGGCATCGGTGCAAAAATTTTCACCATCGCCGGACCTGTCATTCTGTACGGTGTCTTTGCGAGCTGGCTGCTCGGTTTTCTCTATTGGCTTTGGACCGTCGCCGGGAACTGGTTTTAAATCAGTTTTTCAGCGCTTCCGCCTCTTCTTTTGTGCAGCCCTCGCGGCTGTAACGCGCTTTTTCATAGCCGTCGTGCAGCCGTCTCATGCCGTCGCCGGAAAGCTCGTTTCTCTCCTCGAGCTCCGCCGGGGTTTCGGCTCCGGTCGGCTGGTATTTTCCGGCTTTTTTGATGGCCTTTTTATACTGTCGGCGGATTCGCATATTCGGGGAGAGATAGCCCTCTTTCTTTTCCCGCCGCCACGGCAGATTTTCCCGTTCGTCGTTTCCCTGATGCAGGAAGAGAACTTCGTCCTCCTCATCCTCTGAGAAGGCTTTTCCCGCATTTTTTACGCTCTGGTAAATCGCCCGCAGAACCGCGATTCCGACGGCAACCATCACAAGATACATGACCGCCGTAAAAAGATTCTGGATCCACTGCGGCATCGGTTTGTACTCTTTGTCCCCCAGCATATCGGACAGATCGGCCTGCTCCATGCCCTGCGGCGTCTCGGCCTCCGGTGTTTCGATCGTAAGATCGCTTTCCAGCTCTTTCGGCTCATATCCTGCGATCGCCTCCGCAATCGGATCCTTTCCGTAGAGCGCCGATGGGAGCACGAACAGTACCAGAAGGAGTACTGCAATTTTCAGGATCAGTTTTCCCGTCCGCTGCATCGTCTCCACCGGGAGATTGGCGATTTTCTGATGGTCACGGATGAACCCGTGCATGCCGTCGAGGTACTGGCAGAAGAAGCACAGGAATACATCTGCAAAGAAAAACCAGAAGATCAGATGCCAGTAGAACGGCATTTTCATCAGCACGCCGATCACATACTGAATGATAAACCAGAGAAAGTGAAGAGGCTTTGGCTCGTCGAGGAGCGTCGGTATCTCCCACGCTTCCATATCCGCCAGCGGCATTGAGCCGGCCGGCAGTTCCTGCGCTGCTTTCTTTAACTGGCCTTTGCGGATTCTGACATAGCCGCGGATCAGGAAAATCACAGCGGCCATAAGACCCGTCATCACGCCGGAAAGGCTCTCCAGAAATGCAGGAGAAATACCGTTCTCAAACTTGTTTTTTCCATCGTTTGCCGCCGCAGCCGCTTCAATTACCGCTGCCGCCTGCACACTGAACAGGGAACAGAAAAATTTCGCTGCCAGATACGTCACCGCGCAGACCGCAATTCCGCCAAGCAGAAACTGCCAGAGTGCTTTCGTTTTCCGGATCAGAATCCAGCTTGCGGCGGCCGGAATCAGCAGCAATAAGGATATGGCGCAGAAATACAGCGCCTCCCGTCCCGTCAGCTCCAGAAAACCGGCGGCAAAGCCATAGATGCCGGCAAATAAAAGCCAGACATGAAGCCAGGTCAGCGGGATCTGTACCGGTGTCTTTTTTATTTCCATGGTTTCACCTCCCAGCCGATTGCGGTGTACGCACGGTTCTGCTCCGACGGAACTTCTTCGCCCGGCAGATACGGAATCACCCAGAGAACCTGGTTCTGCGCACCGGAGAGCAGATGGAGTGCGGAACGCACCTCATCCGTTCTGTTTTTCGATACAACAACGTAAGTGTGACCGGTGATTTCTTTTTCCGCCTCTTTTTGCAGAAGCTCTGCACCGGAAACCGGATTTTCTCCGAGCTTCACACACGCCAGCTTCCGGTTCAGCTCCGCCGTCTTTCCGGCGCCCGCTGCCAGATGGACACGCAGCTCCTCGCCGGTCTCCTCATCTTTCGCATTACTCTTCACCCACAGATTCATCTTGTTTTTCACCATCCGCGCCGCAAGCGAAGACGTGATGCGGATGCTCTCCTCGACCTGCGCTTCCTCGCGCAGAATGTTGGAGTCCTCGATATCAAGAAGCACGGTGACTTCCACGCTCGTCGTCGCGTCGAACTGGTTGACCATCAGGTTTCCCATCCGCGCTGACGATTTCCAGTTGATGCGGTTCATCGGGTCTTCTTTCCGGTAATCGCGGATGCCGGAAAATTCAAACGGATCCTCGTACAGACGGTTTCTCGACAGAACCATGCCCGACACAGCACGGCAGATCATCTGGATCCGTGCAGTATCAACCTGGCGCGGGTAAACGTACATCTGTGTCTGCTGCGGGTAATCGCTGTAAAAACCCTCCCGGAAAAAGAGATCGTACGCTACGGCATGCGCACCGGTGATCTCGTAGAATCCTCGTTTTTTCGCCTGAAACGGCAGTGTTCTCGTGACCTGCTGATGAAACAGGAACGAAAAGACATCGCGTTTGTAGCTCTGGTCGGTGATGCTCGCGTTTGCTTTTGCCTCGCGGTCAAATTCCAGATTGCGGCTCATCGAAATGCCAAGCTCGAGCGCCGGGATCGGCAGCAGTTTGTCGTTTACGACGACCTCTTTTAACGCGCTCTCCTCGCCTTCATAGATCGCGGAATCCTGAAAACTGACCTGGATTTTCAGGTTCTTCTGCCAGCTTTTCTGATACAGTTTTTTCTGTAAAAACCAGGCGAGCGCTATTCCAAATAGTAATAAAAGAAGCATAGTCTGTTACCTTCCTGACCAGTTTTCGGTCGGCAGTTCGATGCGGTTTAAAATTTCCTCGATCACCGATTCTGCGGCTCTTCCATCATCTGCGCCGATCTGCATGGTGAGACGGTGTGCGAGTACCGGAACAGCCACGGTCTTGAAGTCCTCCGGCACAACGTAGTTTCGTCCCTGCACCAGCGCGTGGCCCTGTACGGCACGTAAAAATGCGAGTGTTCCACGCGGGCTCACGCCGCTTGTAATTTTGCTGTTGGCTCTCGTCTCCTGTACGATGCGGACGAGATACTGTACCAGTTCCGGATGCAGGTAGACTTCTTTACACGCCTCCTGCAGGGCACGGATTTCTTCTTTTTGGCAGACAGATGACAGCTCGGCGAGCGGCTCCTCGGTCAGGAAACGGGCGATCATCTGCGTCTCTTCCGCCGGGCTTAATGCTTCCATCGAAAGTTTCATTAAAAAACGGTCCATCTGCGCCTCCGGCAGCGGGAAGGTTCCGAGCGTCTCGAGCGGGTTCTGCGTGGCGATGACGAGGAACGGCTCCTCGAGCGGCCGTGTCACACCGTCCACGGTGATCTGGCGCTCTGCCATGCACTCGAGAAGGCTGCTCTGCGTCTTCGGTGTCGCACGGTTGATCTCATCGGCAAGCAGAATGTTGCAGAAGGCAGGTCCTTTCGAAAAGACGAACTCTCCGCTTTTGGCATCGAAGTAATTGAGGCCGGTGACATCGGACGGCAGAAGATCCGGCGTGAACTGGATACGGCCGAACTCCGCTTCAACGGATTTCGCAAGGGATTTTGCCATCACGGTTTTTCCGGTTCCCGGGACATCCTCGAGCAGGATATGACCTTTGGCTACAAGGCAGGTCAGGACAAGCTCGATCGTGCGCTCGTTTCCGATCATGACCTTTGCGATATTTTCTTTTAATTGCTGCAATACATTATTTTCCATGTTTTGCTTCCTCCAATAGTAAGATTTAATAAAAAAATCCACCCCTCGCTGCTCTGTTTTGTGAGAACAGCACGATAAATTTATTTTACTGCACATATTTTCGGAAGACAAGCAGAAAAAGGACGATGCTGTACCTATTTTTCACAGCATCGCCCTTTACGGTCTCTTGCTATAGCTTGTCTCTTACAGTGCTTTCCGGTACAGCGCCTCGATGTCCTGCTGACGGGACGCTCTCGGGTTGACGGCAATGTTTCCGCTCTTCATCGCATCTACCGCCATCGGCACGATTTTGCTCTCGATCTCCTCTGCCGTCACTTCTTTTCCCTTTGCCGCCTGGCGGATCGCATCGGTCAGGCTGGCCGGGATTCCGATGGCTGCGGTCAGCTCGCGAATCGCGCCGACCAGCATCATCGGCTCGAATTCATCGGCGTATGCCGGGATTTCGCTGATGTAGTTGTAGATCTTCAAATATCTTCCATGGTCTGCCAGTGCATTGTACTCTGCGATGACCGGAAGCAGAACGGCATTTGCCACGCCGTGCGGCACATCGAAGAAGGCGCTCACAGGATGACTCATTGCATGGACATTTCCAAGTCTTGCGTAGGAAAATGCAATACCCGCGAACAGCGAACCGGTCAGCATCGCCTCTGCGGCTTCGAGATCGGTTCTGCGCGCCACGAAACGGCGGATATTTTTACCGATCAATTCCATCGCTTTTTCTGCCATGGCATCGGAGAACGGAGATGCGGCTGTGGAAATATAAGCCTCCTCCGCATGGATAAAGGCATCAATACCGCACGCTGCCGCAACGGATGCCGGAGCGGATGTCAGAAGTTCCGGATCGAGAATCGCGTACTCCGGAAGGAGTTCGTAGCTGAATACAGTCAGCTTGTAATCTCTGCTGTGGTCAGTGATCACGGAAAACGCAGTCACTTCAGATCCGGTTCCCGCGGTCGTCGGAATGGCGATCAGCGGAACGATTTTGCCCGGCACTTTGTGTGCGCCTTCATACTCGGTGATGCTTCCGCCGTATTTTGCTGTCACACCGACAGCCTTTGCCACATCCATCGGAGAACCGCCGCCGAGCGCTACGATAAAGTCTGCGCCGGAAGAAAGATAGCTCTCGGTTGCTTTTTCTACGGTGGTGACAGACGGGTTCGCCTCAATCTCCGTGAAAATATCGGCTGCAATTCCGGCCGCTTTCAGGCTGTCCGCTGCTTTGTCCACAACACCCATCTTCTTTAAAGTAGGACCGGAAAGAATCATCGCATGGGTTCCGCCCATCTTCTTTGCACACTCCGGCAGTTTACTAAGTGTTCCTGCTCCGACAATAATATTCTGTGGAATCGAAAATTCGAATGGATTCATCTTATTTTTCTCCTTTTCTTTCAGAAAGCGTGCCGAAAATACTCTTTCCGACACGCTTTGTTTTATCCTATCTCAGCTTCAGCCAGCCATTTTTGCAAGGACACGGTCGATTGCTGCATCGATGACAACGTCGAGTTCCGCATCGTCTGCCTCCGGCATCAGGGACGCTGCGTCCTCGTCGGAGATCAGCTCGATCAGGCTGCCGAATTTCTCTTTATATTTGAACTTGCAGACTGCAAAGAATACAACACCGAGGAGGCTCCAGCCGCCTACCATCAGCCACTCCTGCCATACCAGCGTTCCGCCGGAACCAGGAATGCAGTAAACAAGCACCATGCATCCGGACATCAGAACCGCCATGGTTCCAACAAATTTATATGCCGGAACACGATACGGACGCGGCATATCCGGCTCTTTCTTCCGCAGAATCAGGAAGGAAAGAGATACCATACAGTAGGCAAGACAGCATCCAAAGTTACCTGCATCACAGATCCACACCATCATGCCTCGTCCTGCAAACGGAGCCAGCATAGTCAGCGCGCCGATCAGGAACAGGGCGTTGATCGGAGTTTTGTGCTGCGGGTGAAGCTTTGCAAACATCGGCGGAATCATGTAAGATTCAGCCATGGAATACAGGGCACGGGAACCGCCGATCATAAAGGAGTTCCAGGATGTGATGATACCGCACATACCGCCAACAATGATGACTTTTGCCATAACCGCTGTACCGAACGCTTTTGCCATGGCATCTGCTGTGACAAGTCCGGTTCCTGCTTCCGAACTCAGGATTTCGGACGGATTCAGCACATAGCCGACAGCCAGGATAACACAGGAATAGAAAACAACAGCGAGGACAACGGAGAGAATCATCATTTTACCGATTTTCTTTAACGGAACGTTGATTTCCTCTGCTGCCTGCGGGATAACGTCAAAACCGATGAAGAAGAACGGGGTAACAACAGCAACTTTGATGATGTTCTGGAACATCGTTCCGGCGCTCTCGCCGACAAACATCTGTCCCTGCAGATTGCCGGAATCACCGTTGATCACGGATGCCACAATCAGAAGGATGCCCGCGCCGCCGATGATACAGGTGAGGACCGTCTGCAGAACGGCTGCTGTTTTTGCTCCCAGCACATTGATGAGTGTGATAAGGAATGCTACGATAACTGCCACGGCTACCCAGGAGGCATAGATATCAAATCCTGCTACGCTGTACATGTAGCCTTTCAGGAATCCCGGCCACAGATAGGTGATGATGGTTGGGAAGGCGCAGGCCTCGAAACAGGTAACACTGACATATCCCAAAATAATCGCCCATGTACAGATAAAGGAGCCGTTCGGACCCATCGCTTTATAACTGAAAACATGCTCGCCGCCGCACTGCGGCATCGCTGCGGTCAGCTCTGCGTAGGTCAGGCCGATGAAGAAGATCATGACACCACCGATGGCAAATGCGATTGCTGCTCCGACAACGCCGCCTTTCTGGATCCAGCTTCCCGAGGATACAACCCAGCCCCAGCCGATCATGGCTCCGAAAGCGATGACGAGAATGTCCCATGCACCCAATACTTTGTCAAATTCTGATTTTTTCTGTTCCATGGCTTATTCCTCCCCGCTTCCGTATTTCTTCTGAATCAGTTCCTCGAGATACTCCGCTGTGCCCTCCACACCAAGGAATGCACTGTTGATCAGGATATCGCGGTTGTGCCGGTCTCCACGGTTGCTGCCGGTCAGCGCCAGGTGACGCTTGTGATACCGCTTGTCCTTCTCGAGCAGCAGGATTTTTGCATCGCTCTCGGAAAGGCTGTGACTCTTCATGATGTTCTGAATGCGGATCTCGTCCGGTGCATAGATAAAAGCCCGGAGGAGCTTGATATCTTTGCTGTCCTTTAAAATGTAATCCGCGGATCGTCCGATGATGACGCAGGCTTCTTTTTCTGCCAGTTTCCGGATGATCTGCTTCTGTACATGAATCGCACGCTCGGTCAGGTCCGCATATTTGGAGAAGGATCCACGGACATCGCCCTCGGCTCCTTTTCCGGCAATCGTACCGCCCTCTTCTACACGGTTCATGATGTCTTTCGGAATTCCGACTTCTTCAATAATCTGATCCACCAGCTCGCGGTCGTAGAACTTAATTCCGAGATCCTCCGCAATTTTCCTGCCGATGGCATTTCCTTTGGCTCCGTACTCGCAGCCGATTGTGATAACCAGATGTCCCATACCGTTTTCCTCTCACATTTAATTTCTCTGTTTTACCTGTTG
>NZ_CDRRUH010000048.1:0-24584 GCF_977045365.1 Fusicatenibacter sp. | reverse complement strand
TCAGGGAGCTTTTAAAAGAACGGCTTCAGATCGAGATTGATGAACATGAAATCGGCTATCTTGCACTTCACGTTCATTCGGCAATTGTGGAGGAAAATGTTTCACAGGCCATGGAAGTGGCAAGAGCGGTCCGGGAGAGTATTTCTTTGGTGGAGCATATCACCGGGCACACCATCGATGTGATGTCGTTGTCGTATAACCGTATGATGAACCATATCCGCTATATGGTGGCAAGAGCGGTCAGTGGAGAAAAACTGAAAGTAAATATGAATGACTATATGTCCGTAAAGTTCCCGGAAGCCTTTCAGGCGGCAAAACGAATCTGTGAGGAGATGGAAAAACGGCTGAAACTTCCGATGGAGGAGATTGAGATTGGATATCTCGCTATGCACATAGAACGGATTATGGACAGAGAAGAAGGAGAATAAAAACATGAAATCATTTGAATATACCATTAAAGATGAACTGGGAATCCACGCAAGACCGGCAGGAATGCTGGTAAAGGAGGCAAAGAATTTTGCATCGGAATGCACCATCACAAAAGATGGGAAAACGAAAAAACTGACGCAGCTGATGATGCTGATGTCACTTGGCGTAAAACAGGGAGATACCGTAACTGTTGCAGCAAACGGAGAGGACGAAGATGCAGCGATTGAGACGCTGAAAGCGTTTTTCGAAGCAAATCTGTAAAAAGCGCTCGGAGGATAAAAAATGCAGTATTTTCAGGGAAAATCCGTATATAAAGGAATTGTTATGGGGCCGGTTGCGGTTCTGAAGAAAAATGATTATCAGGTTAAAAGAGCCCGGATTGAAGATCCGGAAGCAGAAGTGAAGCGTGTGGAAGAAGCCGTGGAGGTTTCGAAAAAACAGCTTGGCAGACTGTATGACAAGGCAGTCCGGGAGGTCGGAGAGGCAAGTGCGGCGATCTTTGAAGTTCATCAGATGATGCTGGAGGATGAAGATTATCTGGAATCGATGCAGAACATGATCCGGACAGAACTGGTGAATGCAGAATATGCAGCAGCAGCAACCGGCGATAATTTTGCAGAGATGTTTGCGGCTATGGATGACGAATATATGAAGGCCCGTTCCGCAGATGTAAAAGATATTTCCGAACGTCTGGTTCGCAATTTAAGCGGTGAGGGAGATAACGACCTGAGCTCTATAGAACCATCTATTATAGTGGCAGACGATTTAAGTCCGAGTGAAACTGTACAGATGGACAAAGAAAAAATACTTGCGTTTGTGACTGTGCATGGATCTACCAACTCTCATACTGCGATTCTTGCGCGAATGATGAATATTCCGGCACTGATCGGTGTCCCGATGGATTTAAACAGTCTGAAAACCGGTATGACGGCCGTTGTAGACGGTTTTTCGGGTCAGGTTATCTTTGAACCGGAAGAAGGCGTGCAGAAAGAAACCGAAAAAAGAATGCAGGAAGAAGCAGAAAAACAGAAGCTTCTTGAGGAACTGAAGGGAAAAGAAAACGTTACGCCGGATGGCCGTAAGATCAACATCTATGCAAATATCGGCAGTGTTGGTGACCTTGGCTATGTGATGGAAAATGACGCCGGCGGAATCGGACTTTTCCGAAGCGAATTCCTCTATCTTGGAAGAAATGATTTCCCAACGGAGGAAGAACAGTTTCAGGCCTATAAACAGGCCGTGCAGACCATGGCAGGCAAAAAAGTGATTATCCGTACACTGGATATCGGGGCCGATAAGCAGGTGGATTACTTTAATCTTGGAAAAGAAGAAAATCCGGCGCTTGGGTATCGTGCAATCCGGATCTGTCTGAAACAGCCGGAGATTTTTAAAGCGCAGCTTCGCGCACTGTTCCGTGCAGCCGTTTACGGAAACCTTTCTGTCATGTATCCGATGATCACATCAACAGAAGAGGTAGAAAAAATCTACGCAATTGTCGCGGAGGTAGAGGAAGAGCTGAAAGCGCAGGAAGTGCAGTATAAAATTCCGGAGCAGGGCATTATGATCGAGACACCGGCAGCCGTGATGATTAGCGACCGTCTGGCGGAAATGGTGGATTTCTTCAGCATCGGAACGAACGACCTGACCCAGTATACTCTTGCGATTGACCGTCAGAATGAGCAGCTGGATGACTTTTACAATCCACACCATGAAGCGGTTCTTCGAATGATTCGTATGGTGGTGGAAAATGCGCACAAATGCGGAAAATGGGCAGGAATCTGCGGGGAACTCGGTGCGGACCTGACATTGACGGAGCAGTTTGTACGAATGGGAGTGGATGAGCTTTCTGTTGCTCCATCCATGATTCTGAAGCTGCGGAAGATTGTCCGCGAGATGAAAGCAGAAGAGTAGAAAAAACGATACAGCAGATGGGGCTGCCGCACTAATTGAAAATTAGTGCGGCAGCCCCACATCCTTTTTAAAAAAAATTAACTACTTAAAAAATTACGCAAGATATAACTTGAAATGTTGAACGTACAGGTTTTAAGATGGGGACGTAAGGTAAAGTACGTAATGAAAGGAGTCTCAACTATGAGCGAAGTAGAAATGTGCCTGGAGAAACAGCCGCTCTGCGATGAAATGCTCGAGAAGATGAACGAGTACTGGCGTGCCGCAAACTATCTGTCTGCCGGCCAGTTATACCTTCTGGACAACCCGCTTTTAAAAGAGCCGCTTACCCTTGGTCAGGTAAAGAAAAAAATTGTAGGCCACTGGGGAACCGTACCGGGACAGAACTTTGTATGGACACACTGCAACCGTGCCATCAAACGTTATGACCTTGATATGATTTACCTGTCCGGCCCTGGACATGGCGGAAACTTCCAGATCGCCAACACCTATCTGGAGGGATCCTACAGCGAAGTATATCCGAACATCAGCCAGGATGAAGAAGGCATGAAAAAGATGTTCAAACAGTTCTCCTTCCCTTGCGGAGTTCCGAGCCACTGTGCTCCGGAGACCCCGGGTTCCATCAATGAGGGCGGTGAGCTGGGATACTCGATTGCACATGCATTCGGTGCAGTCTTTGATAACCCGGATCTGATTGCCGTTACCGTAGTAGGTGATGGTGAGGCCGAGACAGGCCCGCTGGCTACTTCCTGGCAGTCAAACAAATTCCTGAACCCGATCACCGACGGTGCTGTTCTTCCTGTTCTGAACCTGAACGGATACAAGATCAGCAACCCGACCATCTTTGCACGTCTGTCTCATGAAGAAGTAGAAGCATTCTTCAAAGGATGCGGCTGGAAAGCATACTTCGTAGAGGGCGACGATCCGATGGCCATGCACCGCAGGATGGCTGAGACCATGGATACCGTCATCGAAGAGATCAAGGCAATCCAGAAAAATGCCCGTGAGAACAACGATCCGGAAAGACCGGTATGGCCGATGATCGTTCTCCGCACACCAAAGGGATGGACCGGCCCGAAATTCGTAGACGGACTGCAGATCGAAGGCAGCTTCCGTGCACATCAGGTGCCGATCTCCATGGAGAAACCGGAAGAGCATCTGAAACTTCTGGACGAGTGGCTGAAGAGCTATCACGCAGAAGAGCTGTTTGACGAGCACGGCCGTCTGAAACCGGAAATCGCAGAGCTCTGCCCGAAGGGTGATGCCCGTATGGGTGCCAACCCGCATGCAAACGGCGGTAAACTCTTAAAAGACCTGCGTCTGCCTGACTTCAGAAACTACGGAATCGAAGTTGAGCCTGGCAAGACAAAAGCACAGGATATGATCGAGCTTGGCGGATACATCCGCGACATTTTCCATCTGAATGAGGAGAACCAGAACTTCCGTATCTTCGGACCGGATGAGTCTATGTCCAACCGTCTGTACAGAGCTTTCGAGGCTACTGACCGCGACTGGAACGCAGAGCTTCTTCCGAACGATGATCATCTGGCAAGAAACGGCCGTATCATGGACGGTATGCTGAGCGAGCATATGTGCGAGGGATGGCTGGAAGGATACCTTCTGACCGGACGTCACGGCTTCTTTGCAAGCTACGAAGCATTCATCCGTATCGTTGACTCCATGGCTGCACAGCACGCAAAATGGCTGAAAGTCTGCAACCAGCTTTCCTGGAGACAGCCGATCGCTTCTCTGAACTTCATCCTGACGTCCAATGTATGGCAGCAGGACCACAACGGATTTACCCATCAGGACCCGGGATTCCTGGATCACATTGCCAATAAAAAAGCAGACGTTGTCCGCATGTATCTCCCACCGGATACGAACTGCCTGCTTTCCTGCTTTGATCACTGCATCAAGAGCAAGAACTACGTCAACGCAATCGTTGCATCGAAACACCCGAGCTGCCAGTGGCTGACCATGGAGCAGGCTGTTAAGCACTGCACACAGGGTATCAGCATCTGGGATTGGGCAAGCAACGACGAGGGTGAAGAGCCAGACGTTGTACTGGCTGCCTGCGGTGACACTCCGACTCTGGAGATCATGGCTGCAACTACCATTCTCCGCGATGAGATGCCGGATCTGAAGATTCGTGTCATCAACGTTGTCGACCTGTTCAAGATGGAATCCGAGACGAAACATCCGCACGGCTTAAGCGACCGCGAGTACGATGCTCTGTTTACCAAAGATAAACCGATCATCTTCGCATTCCACGGATATCCGACTCTGATCCACGAGCTGACCTATGAGCGTCGCAACCACAACATGTCCGTTCACGGCTATCAGGAGGAGGGTACCATCACAACTCCGTTTGATATGCGTGTTCAGAACAAGATCGACCGTTTCAACCTGGTTAAAGATGTCATCATGCATCTGCCGCAGCTGGGCAACAAGGGTGCTCACCTGATCCAGAAGATGAACGACAAACTCATCGAGCACAAACAGTACATCGCTGAGTACGGCCAGGACCTCGAAGAGATCCGCAACTGGGAGTGGCATAAATAAGATCTGCTGATCTTTCCATGACCTTGAAATCTTTCATAACAAAAATAAGGAGGCGTTTCTGCAATCCGAAAGGAGAGCGGGGACGCCTTCTTTTTTTGCTTTTTGTCAGAAATGCTCAAATTTATAATGTTTCATTTTAATAAAAAATAAAATTTATACAAATAATTGTAATGAAATAAGGAAAATTTTAAGAAAGTATGGTATAGTATGAGTACTAATGAAAATTTTTGCGCATTCCCGGGACGGAAGAAGGGAAGAAAAGAGAGAGTTGAAAAAATGGAAGAGAAAAGGGCTATGAGATGAAGAAAAGCAGATTTACAGACCGGATAAAATGGAAGATCATCATCGTTCTGATGGTTGGAATGGTCGTTGTGGCACTGTTTCTGCAGGCAGGGATTCTGATGTACGTCAACAGTAAAAATGCGGACAAGATGTCACAGATGCTGCTGGATCAGTCGATCAGCATTATTGAGAAAAATCAGGAGAACGAGAAAGATCTGATCAAGTCGCTGAAGGAGGATTACATTGTCCGTGCGCGGGCGGTGGCGTACATTCTGGAGTCAAGGCCGGAAGCGGAATATGATACAGAGGAGCTGCAGAAAATCGCGTCGCTGATGTCGATTGACGAAATTCATCTGTTTGATGCGACGGGAAAAATTTATAGCGGAACAAAACCGGAGTACTATGGATACAGCTTTGACTCCGGCGAGCAGATGGAGTACTTTAAGCCGATGCTGGAGAACAAGGGTCTTACGATGTGCCAGGATATCACGCCGAACACCTCGGAGGGAAGGAGCATGATGTATGCGATCACCTGGAACAGCACAGGAGATAAGATGATTCAGGTCGGGATCGAACCAGTGCGGCTTCTGGCGGAGATCAAACAGAATGATGTATCGACTGTAGTGAGCAATATGCCGATGTATCAGGGCATGAATCTTTACGTGGCAGATCTCGATACCCATGAAATCCTGGGTGCAACGGATGAGAATACGATCGGAAAGAAGCTGGAAGCCATCGGTATGCCGCGGGCGTACCTCGGCGGAACAAAGATGGTGAGCGGAATTGTAAAAATCCACGGAGAGAAATACAACTGCGTTTTTGAAACGTTGGGAGAATACCTGGTTGGTGTTACCTTTGCGGTATCTGCGGATAATGAGAGCAACCTGATTGCGATTCTGATGGTTGCGCTGTATCTGTGCATTGCGTGTGTAATCCTGCTGTATCTGGTTTCGCGGGTTCTGAAAGCAAACCGGGAGAGAAAAGAGCAGTACGGTATTCTGGCGTCGATGGCAGAGATTTATTATCGGATGTATCTGGTAAATCTGGAACAGGATTCCGTCATTGCCTATTCCGACCAGACGGAGGAACAGGAGACCGGAAAGATTTACCGGAATGCGGATCAGAGAATGCATGAGATTATGGCGGAGACCGTCATTGAGGCGTACCAGGAGCAGGCGGATCAGTTCGTAGATCTGCACACGGTTGCGGAGCGCATGAAGGGAAAGAAAATTATCTCCGGAGAGTTTGTAGGAAAGGATTTTGGCTGGTTCCGTGCATCGTTTGTTACGATCCGGGCAGACATCAATAAGAAGCCGGTGAAGGCAATTTTCACGATTCAGAGCATTGAAAATGAGAAGCAGAAAGAAGAGATGCTGATCGAGACATCGAATACGGATGAACTGACGGGATGTCTGAACCGCAGAGCATATGAGAAGGATATCCGCGGGCTGCGGCCATCGACGGAGTTTGTCTATGTTTCCATGGATGTCAACGGACTGAAAATTGTGAACGACAGTCTTGGCCATGCGGCGGGAGATGAACTGCTGCGCGGGGTAGCCTACTGTATCCGGAAGACGTTTGAAGATTACGGAAAGGTTTACCGGATCGGCGGCGACGAGTTTGTTGCGATCCTCTTTACAAATTCGCAGCGGATGCAGGAAATCCGTCAGGTGTTTGATGAAACGGTGGAGTCCTGGAAAGGCGAGCAGATCGATTCCATGACGATTTCGTACGGTATTGTCTCAAGCCGTGAGAAAGAGTGGGAGTCCGTACACGAGATAGCGCATGCAGCGGATATCCGCATGTATGAGAAAAAGGCGATGTATTACAGCCGGAACGGCGTGGACCGGAGAGGACAGCCGGCCGCGTATATTGCGCTCTGCAAGCTGTATCCGAAGGTGCTGAAAATCAATCTGAACAAGGACAGCTACCGGATCCTGAGCTGGGAACCGCCGAAGACGGAGGACGGCGCACCGACGAGTCTGTCATCCTGGCTGGAGCATTTGTCCACGGAAGATCAGATTGCACCGGAAGACAAAGACGATTATCTTGCAAAAACAGATCTCGATGCGATCCGCCGGCGGTTTGATGAAACCAAGGTTGCGCAGACAATCACATATCACTGCGAGCAGGATGGAAAAGCGCGGACGGTGACGATTGAAATTGTGCCGACGGATGAATACACGCCGGAAAACAGGACGGGATTCCTTTACATTAAAGAACACGAAAAAGAAACATGATTTTTTGCTGCCCCGGGGCTTCGGCAATCCGCCAGAAGCTCCGGGGCAGTGTATTTTCCGGGATTTTGGCGGTTTGAGTCCGACACTTCCAGGAAAATGTCTCAATTCCTTTCATTTCCTCTTGACGAATGACGTATTTTGCGATAGTGTATCAGAGGAACAAAAAACAATATCAAAAATTCAGTTGCTTTTCTCTTATTCAGAGTGGTGGAGATACATAGGATCTGTGAAACCACGGCAACCCCCAGATGGAAACCCATTGGGAAGGTGCCAGCCTGAGCGAAACTTTCGAACAATAAGGGGATTTGAACATTACTATTCAGGTCCGCTTCGCTTGCGGATCTTTTTTATTGTTCAGAGATCTTATAGAAGATCAAAAGAGAAGAGAAGAAAAAAGGAGAACGAGAATGGAAAAAAGACTGTTTACTTCTGAGTCTGTAACCGAAGGACATCCGGACAAACTCTGCGATGCCGTTTCTGACGCGATTCTGGACGCTCTGCTTGAGCAGGACCCGATGAGCCGTGTAGCATGCGAAACCTGCACCACAACAGGATACGTGATGGTAATGGGTGAGATCACCTCCAAAGCACAGATCGATATCCAGCAGATCGTCCGCGACACCGTTCGCGAGATCGGCTATGACCGTGCAAAATACGGATTTGACGCTGACACCTGCGCAGTGATCGTTGCACTGGACAAACAGTCAACCGATATCGCTATGGGTGTAGACAAAGCGCTCGAAGCAAAAGAGAACAACATGAGCGACGAGGAGATCGATGCCATCGGAGCCGGAGATCAGGGTATGATGTTTGGATTTGCGAGCAACGAGACCGATGAGTATATGCCATATCCGATTTATCTGGCACACAAACTGGCTCGCCAGCTGACCAAAGTCCGCAAAGACGGTACTTTAAGCTACCTTCGTCCGGACGGAAAAACACAGGTAACCGTAGAGTACGATGAGAACGGCAACCCTTTCCGTCTTGATGCGGTTGTTCTTTCCACTCAGCATGATCCGGAAGTATCCCAGGAGCAGATCCATGAGGATATCAAAAAATACGTATTCGACGAAATCATCCCGGCAGACATGGTAGATGAGCACACCAAATTCTTCATCAACCCGACCGGCCGTTTCGTAATCGGCGGACCTCACGGAGATTCCGGTCTCACCGGACGTAAGATCATCGTAGACACCTACGGCGGATACGCCCGTCACGGCGGCGGAGCTTTCTCCGGAAAAGACTGTACAAAGGTAGACCGTTCTGCAGCTTATGCAGCACGTTACGTAGCAAAGAACATCGTAGCAGCAGGTCTTGCCGACAAATGCGAGGTCCAGCTTTCCTACGCAATCGGTGTCGCTCATCCGACTTCCATCATGATCGACAGCTACGGCACAGGAAAACTCTCCGACAACAAACTGACAGACATCGTTCGCGAGAACTTCGACCTTCGTCCGGCTGGAATCATCAAAATGCTGGATCTGCGTCGTCCGATCTACAAACAGACATCCGCTTACGGCCACTTCGGAAGAAACGATCTGGATCTGCCGTGGGAGAAACTGGATAAAGTAGAAGACCTGAAGAAATACCTCTAATTTCAGGCTTTTCTGTTTATAGAAAGTTTAGAAAGATTCATCTAAGTTAATGAAAAATCCTCAGGCGTTGTGCTATAATAAATTTAGACTGCGTACTGGGGATTTTTTGTGCGCAAAAGTACGAAATATGTGTTGGAAAACAGGTGGATCTTATATGGAAAAAAAGAAGAAAAGCATGAAATTAAGGACGAGAGTAATCATTTCTTTTTTCATCATCATACTGGTTCCGATTGTCATGTGTGCCTTGACGCTTTACTTGTTTGTAGGGTATAAGACAAAGATCATCGGCGAGAAATACGGTCTTGCAAACGCAACGTACCGAACCATTTCGAACAATACTCTGCTGCTGAATGCGATGACATCAGAAGAGTACGACGAAGTGGAGGATACCGCAAATTCGGATACCGCAAAGCTGGAAGAAACGGATTATCTCTCGATTCTGAATGCAAGACTGCAGAAGAAACAGTCGTTTATCGCGGTGCGCGAGGATGGCGTCATCATTTACAATGGCTCGGCGGAGCTGTCATCGGAGAATCTGGAAAATGAGCTACCGAAATACGGTGACCCGGGGGCCAATTCGAAGGGCGGCGTTTATTTCCGCAATGAAAAACAGTGGATGGTCAAACAGGTGGACTATGAGAACGCGGACGGAAAAGAATGCAGTGCGTTCATCGTCACCAAGACAGACCAGATTGCGCCGCAGATTACGGGCATGGTAAGAGAGCTCGGTATTGTGATTGTGCTGATTCTGGTGCTCACGAGCCTGGGCCTCAGCCTCTGGATTTACCGCGGCGTCATCGGACCGCTCGAGCAGCTGAAAAAGGCGACACAGAATATCAAGGACGGAAATCTTGACTTTACCGTGGAGCCGTGCGGCGTGGAGGAGATCAACGATCTCTGCGAAGATTTCGAGGAGATGCGTATCCGGCTGAAAGAGACGGCGGAGGAAAAGGTCGAGTTCGACAAAGAGAATAAAGAGCTGATCAGCAACATTTCGCATGACCTGAAAACACCGATTACCGCGGTCAAGGGTTATGTCGAGGGAATCATGGACGGCGTGGCAAATACGCCGGAGAAGATGGACCGCTACATCCGCACCATTTACAACAAAGCGAATGAGATGGACCGTCTGATCAATGAGCTGACGTTTTATTCCAAGATTGACACGAACCGCATTCCGTATACGTTCTCGAAAATCCATATCGCGGATTATTTCGATGACTGTGTGGAAGAACTGAATCTGGAGCTTGACGCGCAGCATGTGGATCTGACATACTTTAATTATCTCGAGGACGACCCGATCGTCATTGCAGATGCGGAGCAGATCAAGCGTGTCATCAATAACATTGTAAGCAATTCCATCAAATACATGGATAAGAGCCATAAAGTCATTAACATCCGTCTGCGCGATGTCGGAGATTTTGTGCAGGTGGAGATTGAGGACAACGGAAAGGGAATTGCGACGAAGGATCTGACGAAGATTTTCGACCGTTTCTACCGCACCGACGCGTCCCGCAACAGCACGAGGGGCGGCAGCGGCATCGGTCTTTCCATCGTGAAGAAGATTCTCGAAGACCACGGCGGAAAAGTGTGGGCCACCAGTAAAGAAGGCGTGGGAACCACAATGTACTTTGTATTAAGAAAATACCAGGAGGTACCTGTTTCATGAGTAAGATACTGATTGTTGAGGATGAGGAATCCATTGCGGATCTGGAGAAAGATTATCTGGAGCTTTCGGGCTTTGAGGTAGAGATTGAAAACCAGGGAGACACCGGTCTTGTGCGGGCGGTCAAAGAGGATTTTGATCTGCTGATTCTGGATCTGATGCTGCCGGAGGTGGACGGCTTTGAGATCTGCCGTGAGGTGCGCGAGAAGAAGGATATTCCGATTATCATGGTTTCGGCAAAGAAGGATGATATCGACAAAATCCGCGGACTCGGTCTTGGTGCGGATGACTATATGACGAAACCGTTTTCTCCGAGTGAGCTGGTTGCGCGTGTGAAAGCACATCTGGCACGGTACGACCGTCTGGTCGGAAACGGCAAGAAAGAGAATGATGTTGTGGAGATCCGCGGCATCAAGATCGACAAGACCGCGCGCCGCGTGTGGGTGAACGGAGAGGAGAAGCAGTTTACAACGAAAGAGTTCGATCTGCTGACCTTCCTTGCGGAGAATCCGAACCGCGTTTTCACGAAAGAAGAGCTGTTCCGTGAGATCTGGGATATGGAGTCGATCGGAGATATTGCGACGGTTACGGTGCATATCAAGAAGATCCGTGAAAAAATAGAGTTTAATACGGCAAAGCCGCAGTATATCGAGACGATCTGGGGCGTTGGTTACCGGTTTAAGGCATAAAGAATCTGTGTTTCGGGGAGATAAAAAATGGGAAAAATTTACTATCTGATGGGAAAAAGTGCGTCAGGGAAAGATCATATTTATGAGCATCTGATCCAGGAGACGGCGCTGGATTTAAAACCGTTTGTGCTGTATACAACACGGCCGATCCGGATCGGGGAGCAGGACGGAAGAGAGTATTTCTTTGTGGATGAAAAACGGCTTTCGGAACTGCGGGAGGCCGGAAAGATTATCGAGGAGCGCATGTATTCGACGGTGCAGGGGCCGTGGTATTATTTTACGGCGGATGACGGGCAGATTGATCTTGCGAAGCATGATTATCTCGGAATCGGGACACTGGAATCGTATCTGAAATTAAAGGCATATTTCGGGGAGCAGGCGATGGTTCCGCTGTATATCGAGGTGGACGACGGGCTGCGGCTTTCGCGGGCACTGGAACGGGAAAGAAAACAGACAGAGCCGAAATACGCGGAGATGTGCCGGAGATTCCTGGCGGACTGTGAGGATTTTACGGAGGAGAAGATTGCGGAGGCTGGAATTGTCCGCAGATTTTCCAATAATTCTACGCCGGAAGACTGTTTTTCCGAAATTCAGAATTTTGTGGAACAACAGAAAGAGATGTGATATACTATGAGCAGTGCTAAAATAAAAAATGACGATTGCGGCTGCTTGCAGACGGAAGCGTTAGTTTTTATTTTAATAGGGCGACAGCCCTCAGTGAAAAAACGCGGAAGCGTTTTTGAACGGTACACTGCGGGCACAGAAATACAAAAGAACTCCAGGGGGTGATTTTATGCAGGGTTTTCAGAAGGTTGTAGGACATCAGGAAATCATAACGCATTTACAGAATGCCATTTCGATGAATAAAGTATCTCATGCTTATCTTTTTGGCGGAGAGAGTGGATCGGGAAAGAAAATGATGGCTTCGCTGTTTGCGATGACGCTTCAGTGCGAGAAGCACGGGGTCGAGCCCTGTATGGAATGCCCGTCCTGTAAAAAGGCACAAAGCCAGAATCATCCGGATATCATTTATGTGAAACATGAGAAGCCGAACACCATCAGTATCGATGAAATCCGCGGGCAGCTCATTAACGATGTGATGATCAAGCCGTACAGCAGTCCGTACAAGATTTATATCATCGACGAGGCGCAGAAGCTGACACTTCAGGCGCAGAACGCACTGCTGAAGACGATCGAGGAGCCGCCGGCCTACGCAGTTGTCATGCTTCTGGCAGACAACCCGGATGCGCTGCTTCCGACGATTTCGTCACGCTGTGTGCAGTTGAATTTAAAACCAGTGGGAGACCAGCTTGTGAAAGATTATCTGATGAATGAAATGCATGTGCCGGATTACCAGGCAGAGGTTGATGCGTCCCTGGCGCAGGGAAATATCGGAAAAGCAGAGCGGATTGCCCGTTCTCCGGAATACGAGGAGACGCTGGAAAATGCACTCCGCATGGCAAAGTACGCCGACAGTATGCCGTTGTATGAGATCGTGGAGACGATCAAAAAACTGACGGCCGAAAAAGACAATATTGACGATTACTTCGATATCTTTTCTTTATGGTTCCGCGATGTTCTGCTCTTTAAGGCGACAAAAGAGGTCGATTCCCTTGTGTTCAAGCAGGAGCTGAATGGAATCCGTGAGAGAGCGAATAAGAGCTCATACGAAGGCCTGGAGAAGATTATAGAGGCGATTCAGAAGGCGAGAGCCCGCCTGAACGCGAATGTTAATTTTGATTTAACCATGGAGCTTATGTTCCTGACAATGAAGGAAAACTGATAGCATGATAACAATTATAGGAGTACGTTTTCGAAACGTAGGAAAAGTATATTATTTCTCGCCGAGAGAGCTGGACATCTGCGTGGGCGACCACGTTATCGTTGAGACGGCGCGCGGCGTAGAGTATGGTTTCGTTGTGCTGGGACCAAAGGAAGTTGACGATTCCAAGGTGATCCAGCCGTTAAAAGAAGTCATCCGCATCGCAACGCCGAAGGATGATGCGCGGGAGGAGAACAACCGCAAGAAAGAAAAAGAAGCGTTTGAAATCTGCCAGAAGAAGATCCGGGCACATAACCTGGAGATGAAGCTGATCGATGCAGAGTATACGTTTGACAATAACAAAATGCTGTTTTATTTTACCGCCGACGGAAGAATTGATTTCCGCGAGCTGGTAAAGGATCTGGCGGCAGTCTTTAAGACGAGAATCGAGCTTCGCCAGATCGGTGTCCGCGATGAGACGAAGATCCTCGGCGGAATCGGCATTTGCGGAAGACCGCTTTGCTGCCACACGTATCTGTCCGAGTTTGCGCCGGTTTCGATCAAGATGGCAAAAGAGCAGAACCTGTCCCTGAATCCGACGAAGATTTCGGGTGTCTGCGGACGACTGATGTGCTGTCTGAAAAATGAACAGGAAACTTACGAGTACCTGAACCGCAAGCTGCCGGGTGTCGGCGATATCGTAACGCTGCCGGACGGCATGAAAGGTGAGGTTTCCGGTGTGAATGTGCTTCGCCAGCTCGTGAAAGTGCTGGTTGATGTGAACGACGAGAAGGAAATGCGGGAGTACCCGGTGGAGGAGCTCAAGTTCAAGCCGAAGCATAAGAAGGAAAAAGGAAAAGAGAAGAAAAAAGACAGAAACAGCTCCGGGGAGCAGGCTTCTTCGGAAGAGGCAAAACAGCCGGAATAAGATTGATTTGGAATGCATTTTGAAAAAAGTAAGCGCCGGGTAAAACTGACGCTTCTTTTTATGTGATACGGCGCTGGGCGGTCAGCAGGAGGAGGGAGTTTCATTGGATAGAAAAGAAGAATTTTTGAAGCCGGGTGAGCGGCTCGATGATCTGCAGAACGGTTACTGGATGATACAGAATCCATCCCTTTTCTGCTATGGCATCGACGCGGTGCTGCTGGCATCCTACGCGAAGGTGAAGCGCGGGGAGCGGGCGATGGATTTCTGCACGGGATCGGGAATTGTGCCGATTCTGCTGAAGGCGAAGACGAACGGAGAGCATTTTTCCGGGCTGGAAATTCAGGAATACAGTGCCGAGATGGCGCAGCGGAGTGTGCGGTACAATCATCTGGAAAATGATGTTGAGATTTTCCAGGGAGATGTGAAGACGGCATCGCAGCAGTTTGGAAAAGAAGTGTTTGATGTGGTGACGTGCAATCCGCCGTACATGACGGGGCAGCACGGGCTGACGAATGCGCTCGAGGCGAAGACGATTGCGAGGCATGAGGTGCTGTGCTCGTTTGATGATATTGCGAAAGAGGCATCGGCGGTTTTAAAGACGAAAGGCCGGTTCTATCTGGTGCACCGGCCGTTCCGGCTGGCGGAGATTTTTTCGACGCTGAAAAAATATCATCTGGAACCAAAAAGGATGCAGCTCGTGTATCCGTTTGTGGACAAGGAGCCGAACATGGTGCTGATCGAGGCGATGAAAGGCGGAAATCCGAGGATTACCGTGGAGAAACCGCTGATTGTGTATGAGACGCCGGGCGTGTATACAAAGGACATCCGGGAATTATATGGAGACGGGAGATAAGAACATGGCAGGAAAATTATATTTGTGTGCAACACCAATTGGAAATCTGGAGGACATGACCTTCCGTGCGATCCGCATTCTGCAGGAGGTCGATCTGATCGCGGCGGAGGATACGAGAAACAGCATTAAGCTGCTGAACCACTTTGAGATTCACACGCCGATGACGAGCTATCACGAATACAACAAATACGACAAGGGCCGCGAGCTGGTGCAGAAGCTGCTGGCGGGAACGAATATTGCGCTGATCACAGATGCCGGAACGCCGGGAATTTCGGATCCGGGTGAGGAGCTGGTGAAGATGGCGTACGAGGCCGGAATCGAAGTGACAAGCCTGCCGGGCGCGTGTGCGTGCGTGACGGCACTGACACTGTCGGGACTTTCGACGAGAAGATTTGTGTTCGAAGCGTTTCTTCCGCCGGATAAGAAAGAGCATAAGCTGGCGTTGGAAAGATTGAAAAACGAAACGAGAACGATGATCGTATACGAGGCGCCGCATCATCTGCTGAAGACACTGCGGGAACTGCTGGAAACACTTGGCAACCGCAGACTGACGCTTTGCCGGGAGCTGACTAAGAAACATGAAACGGCATGGCAAACCACGATTGAAGATGCCATTGCCCGCTACGAGCAGGAAGACCCGAAAGGGGAATGCGTGCTTGTGATTGAAGGCCGAAGCCAGAAAGAAATCGAGGACGAGGCGAAGGCGGCGTTTGAGGAGATTTCGATTGAAGAACATATGAAACGGTACGAAGACCAGGGGATTGCAAAAAAAGAAGCGATGAAACTCGTGGCAAAGGACCGCGGGGTGACGAAGAGGGATATTTATCAGTATTTGCTGGGGAAAGAATGACAGAAAAGAATAATAAAAACATTGTTATAAAGAGTTATATATGTTAAGATAGGAATACGGAAAGTCAAAGCACAAAGGCGGCCTACCCTTCATCTTGGAGGGACATACCCTCCGAATGAAAGGAGGGTGATGCCAATGTATGTTACATATTCGGATTTGATCCAGTTTGGAATATTCATTGTCGCATTGGTGACTCTTATTTTAGAGATCACAAAAGGAAAAAAATAGCCGCCACTACCGGAAATAGTGACGGCTGATCCCGTTAGGGATAAAGCTAACACTCAAGGGTAGGCCAAGTGTCTTTGGCTTTTCCTTTTATGTCATAACTATAACACGGTTTTTCGATATATGCAAGAGCCGGTTTGCAATAGATGTAGTAAATGACAAGCTATGGTTTAATTTTGGTGTTCCAGAATCCATTCCAGCAACTCTTCATAAGTAATATTTCCGGCTGCGACATCAAGAATGGTTTCGTATAATTCTTTCTGCGTATAGCTCAGCTCGATTCCATTTAAGGCAAGAAAAACAAGCATGGCATGTGTGCCGATTCGTTTGTTGCCGTCAATCATACAATGATTTTTGATCAGACCATAGCCCAGTCTTGCGGCTTTTGCCTGCAGGGTGGGGTACAATTCTTCTCCGCCAAAAGACTGGAAAGGTGTTTCGAGAGCGGAATCCAGCAGATTGTAATCTCTGACCCCGTCGCTTCCGCCGGTCTGCTGAATCAACTGAGTATGCAGCATGAGAATCTGCTTTTTACTCAGTCTTTTCATTTAGCAAGTACCTCGTATGCTTCATTATTCTGTTCCATAAGACGTTTTGAGATGCTTAAAACATCCTCATCAGATGCAGTAGTTTCCTGCTCGGCTTTGCTGAAGTCGATGACAAGATATCTCGGAACGTTGTTTTTCAGAATCACAGCAGAACCGCATTCGTCTACCAGGCGGGCGACTTTGGAAAAATTCTGGTTTGCTTCGGAAATGGAAATTAGGGTTTTTGTGTCGATCGTCATTTGGGGTACCTCCTTAAGAGTTTTTCTATAGTATATATAAATTTTAGGATAAATACAACCTAATTTGCTATGTTATTTTTTGTTGCTTGCCGCAACGCCTGTTGTGGGATTATGATGAGCCCATCAAATACGAGGAGGACACAGTTATGCTGAGTGATAACATTAAAATGCTGCGAAAGAAAAATGGATATTCGCAGGAGACGCTGGCGGAGCAGTTACATGTGGTGCGGCAGACGATTTCAAAATGGGAGAAAGGGATTTCCGTTCCGGATGCGGTGATGCTGGATCGGATGGCGGAGCTGTTTGAAGTGCCGGTGAGCGTGCTGCTGGGCGGCGGGCCGGAAGAGGAGGAGCAGCCTTCCGAATTGAATGAGATTGCGCAGCAGCTTGCGGTCTTAAATGATCAGCTGGTGCAGCAGGCAGTGCGGAGACGGAAAGTGATCCGGTATGCGTTTGTCGGTGTATTTGCGGCGATCTTTGTTCTGATTGGAACAGCAATCGCGCTTCGTGTGTACACAGAATCAAAGCTGCGGGATGAGGCATCGCTTCGCACCGTTCGTTATGAATGCACGCTTGACGGGGAAGCGTATGTATACGAAGCTTCCTATAACAGCCAGTATCAGATCCTGTACGAGGGCGGCGATGCCTGGATTTCGAACCATGTGCAGCCGGAGCAGTACGAGGATGTGAATGTGCTGTCGGCGCAGATGCAGGATTACTTCGAAGAAAAAGGCGGAACATGCACGATCATTGACGAAAATCCGTAAAGGTTTTGTATTATTGTATTTTTTTATGGTTTTGGGTATTTTATCTGCCCGGTAATTCCTCTCTTCTGATATAATAGTAACAATGCATTATATTAGAGGGAGGAATTTTCTTTATGTCACAGACACAAACCCGGCGGAGTTCTCAGGTCGATCTGCTTCACGGCCCGATCCTGAAATCTCTGCTGCTTTTTGCCCTGCCGATCATGGCGTCCCGCGTGTTTCAGCAGATTTACAACACGATGGACACGCTGATCGTCGGCTATACACTCGGCGACTCGTCGATTGCGGCGATGGGTGCCTGTTCGTCAATCTATGAGATGATGACCGGATTTACGTTCGGCGTTGGAAACGGTCTTGCGATCGTCACGGCGCGCTGTTTTGGACGGCAGGAGACGGACCGGATGAAAAAATCGGTTGCATCCTGTATTGTCATCGGCGTTGCCGTTACCCTGGTAGTCACCATTCTGGCAACGATCTTTATGCATCCGCTGCTGCGCCTGCTGAAAACACCGGCGGAGATTCTTGAGGAATCCTACAGCTATATTTCGATTCTCTCGATTTTCCTGTTCGTCATGTTCGCCTACAACCTGTGCTCCGGCCTGCTGCGGGCGATCGGAAACAGCTTCATGCCGCTCGTGTTCCTGATCTTTTCATCACTGGTGAACATCGTGCTCGATTTGCTGTTTATCCGTAACTTTGGCATGGGTGTCCGCGGTGCGGCGATTGCGACAGTCATTGCACAGGGAATTTCCGTTGTACTCTGCCTGATTTATATTGTTACAAAAGCGAAAATTCTGCTTCCGGAAAAACGCCACTTCGCGCCGGACCGCGGACTGTACGCGGATCTGCTGGCGCAGGGATTTTCAATGGGATTCATGAGCAGTATCATTTACGTTGGTTCGATCGTCCTGCAGCCGGGCATCAACAGCCTCGGCTATGAAACAATTGCGGGACATACTGCCGCAAGAAAGCTGTTTTCGTTCTCCATGATGCCGCTTTCCTCCATGGCGCAGGCCGTCAACACTTACGTTGCACAGAACCGCGGCGCAGACAACTGGGAGCGCGTGCGGAAAGGCATCCGTTACGCTTACATTTTCTGCTTCAGCGTAACCGCGTGCCTGATTGTAATCGTCACCCCGCTTGCACCAACCATGGTACACCTGATCTCCGGTTCATCCGACCCGACCGTCCTCGGAAACGGAGCCCGCTACCTCCGCGTAGCCATCCCGTTTTTCTTCGCCCTTGGGCTTGTCAACTGCAGCCGTCTGGCACTGCAGGCACTCGGAGAGAAAATTCTGCCGCTGCTGTCGAGCTTTATTGAGCTGTTTGGAAAGATTATCTTTGCCATGGTATTCATTCCACGCTACCACTACAGCGCCGTAATCTGGTGCGAACCGATCATCTGGTGCTTCATGGCTGCGGAACTTGTGATTTCACTGTATCGGAATCCGTATATGAGAAAAGGGAAAGCGGGAAATTGATTTTTAAATGAAAAAGTGCCGGGCAATACACGAAGAAATTTGTGTGTTGCCCAGTGCTTTGCTTTTCCAATCATAGAACTTATACGATCAATGGAGTTGCATATCGATTTGACAGTAATGGAGCGTTAATTAGCTGATAATATGGCAGGGAACTTTGCTAGAACAAAGTTCCCTGCTGTTGTTGTATTAATTGATATGTAAAATTTCAGAATTGCCAAAACTGGAACCTAAAGTAGTCGCTTCATCTAAACCAGACAGGTGAATTCGTCCATAATCAGAACAGTCAAAAGAAATATCGTAAAGCTCGTTTTTATAAACAGCAGTTGTGTCTTCTGCATTTTCAAAAGAAGCTAATTGCTCACCACAGAAAGTTTCATCCGCGTAAAAATTTTGTCCATCGCGGTTTTGCAGGACAGCCTTTGAAATTTTAAACTTAAAATGAGTGTCATCGTAAGGACTAATAGTGATACAGGTAAATTCGCCGTCAGTTGCATTTAGATAATCTCCAGCAGCTGGCATATGTTTGGCTGCAATAGTTTCTGCGTCGGAAATGATAGACGTATCTGAAACAGAGTTGGACACAGAACTGGAAACAGAAGACGAACTTTGAGCATCAGAACTGCTATTTGAGGAACAGCCGGTAAAGATGCCTAATGCGGTAATGGCAGAGAGACAGAAAACAGAGAAATTGATTTTTTTCTTTTTCATAAAAGAGACCTCCTTATGAGTGAATGATAAAGTTTGGTTGACGGGGAAATAATTCTTTTGAAACGGTGAATGAAGATTTCTATATATGTATTGTAATATAGAAAGAATGGAAAAGATAGAACACAGATATTAACATTATCTTGCTTTTTCCTTACAATGTAACAGAATGCGCCCGGCGAAAAAGTTTTGTTTTTCTTTCTTAACGATTTATAGCAATCCCTGAAAATAATGCAAAAAATTCAGCACCGCAGAGCGTGAATTACTGCGTCACAGATTTTCGTCGTACCCCAGTACGCCTTCAAATCTGTTCCTTGCAATTCGCGCTCAGCAGCACTGCCTTTTTTGCATTATTTTCGGGTCTTGCTATAGAAATATATATTCCATTTTATTTAATGTATATGGTGTAACAGGATGCTGTTCGAAGCATGGAAAATATAAAGTCAGCATATTTTTATAAAGATCTTTTCCAATCAGGTGATGCAATGAATTTTTTATGGAGTTCCATGCTGCTTCTCGGAATCGTATACGGTGCGCTGCAGGGGCGGATGCCGGAGGTGACGGATGGGGTGATCCGGGCTTCACGGGAGGCGGTGGTGCTGGCGGTTTCGCTGGTTGGGGTGACAGGGTTCTGGGCGGGGCTGATGGAGATTGCGAAGAAGGCGGGAATGATTGACGGGCTGGTAAAAAGGATGGGGCCGGTGCTGCGGTTTCTGTTTCCGAAAGTGCCGGAAGACCATCCTGTGATGCGGGCGGCGGGGATGAATATGATCTGCAATGTGTTCGGGCTCGGCGCGGCTGCGACGCCGCCGGGGCTGGAGACGATGGAACGGTTTGAAGAATTGGAAGAGGAGCGGCGGAAAATGAAAAACCCGGCCGCGGTTCCAGAAGGAACCGCGAACCGGGAAATGTGTACGTTTTTGATTTTAAATATTTCTTCTCTGCAGCTCATCCCCGTCAATATCATCGCGTACCGCAGTCAATACGGCAGCGTGCACCCGACGGCAATTGTCGGACCGGCGCTTGCTGCGACGGCTGCGAGTACGATTGCGGCGGTGGTGTTTTGCAAAGTGATGGAGAGGATGGGGCGATGATTATTCAGATTACTCGGCCCAGGTACCGTTTACAAAGACATCCGTCTCGCTTCCGTCTTCGTGGATACCCACGATGTGCAGGTCATCCGATCCAACCATGAAGTCAACGTGGATCAGAGAATCATTCACACCTTTTTCGTGAATCTCTTCCTCGGTCATATCCATAAATCCGTCGAGTACCTCAGAGAATCCTGCGCCTGCGGCAACGTGGCAGCATGCGTTCTCATCGAACAGCGTGTTGAAGAACATCAGTCCGGACTGGTTGATCGGGGACTCCTTCGGAACGAGTGCAACCTCGCCGAGCATCGAAGCGCCGTCATCCATGGCGAACATCTTTTTCAGAACTTCCTCGCCCTGCTCTGCGTGGCAGTCAACGACTCTTCCGTCCTTGAAATCAACGGTAAAGTTGTTGATGACCTGTCCGGACCAGCTGAGCGGTTTGGTGGAAACGAGGCGGCCTTCGCATTTGCCGCGCATCGGGCTGGTGAAAACTTCCTCGGTCGGCATATTCGGAACGTAGAAGGTATTGTTCATATGGTTGACATCACCAGCGCCGCTCCATTTTGCGCCCGGGATCAGTTCAACGGTAAAATCAGTGCCGTTTTTGCTGGTGTAGTGCAGTTTATGGAACGCCTGCTCATTCAGCCAGTTGGCTTTCTGGGTCATGCGGTCACAGTGTGCCTGCCAGATTTTTTCTACATCTTCGCCTTCTTTTAAGTACAGGCAGTCAAAAATGGCGTTCCAAAGTTTTTCAACCGCAGTATCCTCAGGCTCGCCCGGGAATACCTTTGCAGCCCATGCCGGTGATGGAGCGGCAACGATCAGCCACTGATGTTTTCCATCAATCTGGTCGCGGTATTTTTTCGTTACTTTTGCGCGCATCTGGCGGACGGTGGAGAGCAGGTCAGCGGAGATGCCGGCAAGCTCGTCCGGATCGGAGGAGTCGATGAAAATGCGGACCGGGAGATCCACGGTCATCTGTTTGAGGCGCTCTTCCTCCCAGGTCTGAACGGTGCCGAGGGTTTCTGCGGATGCATACTGATAATTCAGTTTGTTGATCGGACCGCACTCCCAGATCACTTCAACGTAGCTGGCACCGGCCTTGTAGCATTCTTCGGTGACCATAGTAGCAAGCTGAACCTGGTCAACACCGGTCTGCAGGCGGACGCGCTGTCCTTTCTGTACATTTGCGCCGATTTTTACGATCAGCTCTGCGTATTCTCTTAATTTTGCTTCATTCATGATAAAAATCTCCCTTTTTGTTTTAAAACTGGAATGGATCGTTAAAAGCTCCATAGTACGAAATCGGTTCGCCCGCCGAGAGCAGGTGATGAACATCGCCGACGGTCTGACAGCGGAAGTAGACTTCGCCAGGTTTGCGCTCCTCGGTTCCGACGATGGTGACGGAGGTCGGCGCCAGGAACATGCCCTGCCAGAGCTGTACCGGTGTCATGTTCAGCAGGTGGGACAGCGCCACACACGTAACGCCGAGATGGCAGAAGCAGACAATGACAGCTTCGCGGTTCGTGTCGTCCGAAGCGTGATAGCGGTAACCGTCGCGTACATAACCGTAGCGCGCGAGCAGTGCATCGAGTCCGTCGGTCACAAAATGGTAATTCTCGTCCATGTTTCCGGTCTGCATGATCGGATTTTTCGTCCAGAGATCATTGTCATAGAGATTCCGGTTTGCATCGAGCACATCCGGCAGAAAATCCCACGGAATCCGGCGCTTTCCGGTCTCCGGGTCAATGACAGGCGCATCAAACTCCCGCAGCCACGGAAGAATTTCAGCCTCGCGGCCCGCATTTTTCAGCGTAAAAGAAGCCGTATCCTTCGCGCGTCCGAGCGGCGAGCAGTAAAAATCGGTGACGTTCCATTTCGCAGTCCGTTTTGAAAGCAGCTCAGCCTCACGCCAGCCTTTTTCAGTCAGCGAATCAATCTCATAATTCGGTTCGCCGTGGCGGATAAAAATAATTTTCATAAAAATTCCTTTCTTCGTATGCCACAAATCGTTTGGTTTATGCATCGAAAAGTGAATTTCAGTTCCGAAAAATCAGAACTGATGTCACTTATAGCAATCCAATAAATTATTGCACATAATTACACGAATGAAACCACCCTATGCAGTCCTTTGGACGAATTGTTAAAAATCCTTTTGAAATAGCTGATGGTAATTCCGATGCCATCCGTATCTTTTCTTTCCTTAAAAATGCTTTGAGTTTTGACCACATCTTTTCAATCGGATTCAGATCCGGACTATATGGGGGTAAATACAGATAGGTTACTTTTGAACTGTCCAGTAGCTGTTTCACCGCCTTTGCATGATGGGAACGCATATTATCCATAACGATAATGTCTGCTTCTGAAAGCGTCGGCAGCAACTTTGTTTTCAGGTATTCTGCAAACCGCTCTGCAGTAGTTCCTCCCCGATAGCCTGTATAGGCACAGTCTCCATTCAGACGTATGGAAGAAAGAACGGTTGTATTGCAGGGCGTGTTGAGTGGAGTTTTATCTACTGCTCTCCGGTTTTTCCATGCTCTGGCATAATGTCGCGTCATATTGATGTTTACTCCGCTTTCGTCCAGAAAAACCAGATGATTTATGTCTTTCTCCGACATATGTTTTTTCCAATTCCTGCGTTTTTCCCTGACATCGGGGACGCTCCTGCTCTGAGGCATGAAGAGATTTTTTCTTGTAAGAATACCCGAGTTTAATAACTGCCTTGCGGACTGTTTCATTACAAACATGCAAACCAAGTTTATCAATGATTTCATCAATTGTGATATCTGGTTCCTGCTGAACCACTCGGTCAATGTTTTGAATATCTTCCGGTGTCAGGGCATGTTTACGACCTCTCTGTGATGTCATTGTTTTTACAGAACCTGTTTCACGCATTTGTTTTTCCAGGCGGTAAACAGTACTGGTATTCACAGAAAAACACTCTGCGATTTCTTTTGCATTGTGCGTTTTATTCCAAGCTTCAATAAGTAGTTTTCGTGTTTCATCATGTAACATAATAATCACCTCTTGACTCTATCATAGACCTGTTGTCAAGAGAGTGCAGTATTTTTTTGGAGTGCTATAGATAAAACGCTGCGCGAGTAAACTCGCATAGATGATTTCCACTTCCGGACATCTGATTTCCAAATTTCCGGAAGTGCGATTTCATCGCACAAGAATATTCAATCAGCATTTTCTAATTCGTCTATAAATTCTTCCTATTCCAAGTTTAAAGCTTCTCTTAAAAGCATTAATCAATCCATATTCTCCATATTTCTTAGCCATAAAATCAAAATCTTTTTTTAAATATGAATCCCAAAATTCTTCTCTATCCTCTGGCTTTGAAAATGGTCTTTGCATAGTAGACATCATACATTTTTCTACTGTACTAGTTTGGTAGATTAAATCTTTTTTTATCAAGTCAAAAACTTTTTCGCCTTTTTCATTATTAATCAAAACCAAGGAAACGCCTTTATCATCATTAAATCCCGGAATTGCACTATCTATTTTCCAAAAATCAGCAATTGTTATATCTGCAGGATGCATAATATCCTTATAGGGACATTTATAGCAACTTGGCCTAATAGTATAATGGGAACAGAACATATTTTTAAATACTTCACTATGAAAGCATTTAACTTTTCCTCTATAGTCTTTTAACTGTAACGTTTCTTTATGTGCCGCCCATCCAAACTTTTTTTTGTTTCTAAAATCAACCCCTATACATTTTGACTTATATTTCTGCTCCGCCCACTCTAAAT
>NZ_CDRRUH010000047.1:0-26015 GCF_977045365.1 Fusicatenibacter sp. | reverse complement strand
ATGTTCTGCCCTTCAGCATCGCATTGAGGCCAGTCTGCAGTGCTTTCTCGGTCTGTACGTCGATGCTTGAGGTCGCCTCATCGAGAATCAGAATCGCCGGATCCGAAAGCAGCGTTCTCGCAAACGAAATCAGCTGTTTCTGGCCCTGGCTCAGCATGGAGCCGCGCTCCCGCACCTCGGTCTGATAGCGGTCCGGCATTTTGCTGATGAACTCATCCGCGCAGACGGTTTTGCTCGCATTGACAATCTCCTCCAGTGTCGCATCGAGTTTTCCGTAACGGATGTTGTCCTCAATGTCTCCCGAGAAAATAAAGCTGTCCTGCATCATAATGCCCATCTGCTCACGCAGGGAATGGATCGTCACCTGCGAGATGTCCTGGCCGTCGATCAGGACACGGCCGCCGTTGACATTATAGAACCGCGAGATCAGATTGACAATCGTACTCTTTCCGGCTCCCGTCGGTCCGACGAGCGCCACGCTCTCGCCCGGTTTTACCGTGAACGAAACGTCTTTTAAAATCTGCTTCGATTCATCGTACGAGAAGTTGACATGGTCAAACGTCACCTCACCGCGGATCTCCGGCATTTTCACAGCATTCTCGGCATCCTTTACTGTTACCGGCTCGTCCATTGTCTCGAAGATACGCTCCAGGTAAGCGATGTTGTTGATAAAGTTGTTGAAGATATTTCCGAGGTTCATGATCGGCTGCCAGAAGTACGATGCGTAGCTGGAAATCGCCACGATGGTACCGAGCGATTTGCTGCCCTGTCCGAACAGCACAAGGCCTGCTAAAAAGATTGCCGCGCGCACGCAGACGGAAATGGAATCGATGCCCGGCCATACCAGGTTGGAATAGCGTACCGCCGTGTTCCACGTTCTGCGGCAGTCCTGTGAAAGATCCTTGAAAATCTCCGCATTTTCATCCTCTCTCGCAAAGATCTGCGTAATACGGGCTCCGACGATATTTTCCTGCAGATACGCATTCAGGTTCGAGTTCTTATTTGAAACTGCCTGCCATGCCCGTCTCTGTTTATTCTTGATCCAGACCATGAACACGCACAGCACCGGCACGCCGCAGAGAACGACGAGCGCCATCTGCACATCGACCAGGAACATGAAAATGACGATGAACAGCAGATTGAAACACTCCAGTACAATGTTGATCAGTCCATTCGAAAGCATATCCGATACCGAGTTGACGTAGTTGACCACACGGATCAGAATTTTGCCGTGCGGACGGTCGTCGTAATACTGGAACGGCAGCTCCTGCAGATGCTCAAACAGGTCTTTTCGGATATCGTAGATGATATTCTGGCTGACATCCACCATGATACGGCTTCGGATCGTCGTGAAAATGACGCTGACGATGTAGATGCCGACGAGCATTCCGACCAGAGAAAACAGAAGTTTCTCGTTTTTGTCCGGAATCGCAAGGTCCAGTGCCCGCTGGATAATCATCGGCGCAACGTAGCCGAACGCGCCACCGATGCCGCTTAAGAGAATCGCCACAACCATCCGGCCCGCATATTTTTTAATATAAGATGATGCCCGGAGTAAGTGTCTGATGTCAAAAGGTTCTTCGAGCACTTCATCCTGCTTGTATGTATTTTTTGCCATTGCTTCCCCCTCCTACAGTTCATCCACACCGGTCTGCAGTTTCACCAGTTCGTAGTAATAGCCCTTCTTTTCCATCAGCTCTTCGTGCGTTCCCATCTCCTTGATGTAACCGTTCTGCAGCACGATAATTTTGTCCGCCGTCTTTGTGGTGGAGATTCGCTGCGCGATGATAACTTTCGTGCACGGGAAATCCAGTTCTCGTAAGGAATGCTGGATCTGTTTTTCCGTCTCCATATCGACGGCCGATGTCGTGTCGTCAAGAATCAGGATCGACGGACGAATGGCCAGCGCTCTCGCCAGGGAAATTCTCTGCTTCTGGCCGCCTGAAAGACCGACGCCGCGCTCACCGACCAGAGTGTCATAGCCCTCCGGCATCTTCGAAATAAAGTCTGCCGCGGCAGAATATTTTGCAAATTTAATGACCTCATTCATCTTGATCGAGTCATCGCCGTAAGCAATGTTGCCCTCGATCGTATCAGAATACAGCAGGACATCCTGCGTCGCAAGTCCGATGTGTTTCCGGAGGTCATACAGCTTCAGATCTTCCACCGGAATACCGTCGATGCGGATCTGGCCTTCCGTCGGCTCGTAGAAACGCGGAATCAGGTTGATGAGGGATGTCTTTCCGCATCCCGTCTCTCCCATGATCGCCACGGTCTCATTCGGGTTAACCGTAAACGAAATGTTATGCAGAACCGGCAGATCACCGTCCTCATACTGGAACGAAACGTTGTCGAACTCGATTTTTCCCTCGAAGCGTTCCGGGTGTGCCACTGCATTTTCCTCGTCCTTGATCTTCGCCTCGGAGTAATACAGCTCCATGACTTTTTTTGAAGCCGCCGAGAACCGCTGGAACTCGTTCATGATATTTCCCATCTGGCGCATCGGGTTTGCGATTGCCCAGATGAGGCCGGAGAATGCCACATAATCACCCATGGTCAGCTGGCCCTTAATCATAAAGACACCGCCGACTGCCAGCAGGACAACCGGCATCAGGTTAGCGATACTCTCGACAAACGGGAAGAATTTCAGCCATACCATCGCGGTTGCTTTGTTTGTCTCCGCGTAATCCGTGTTGGCGCGGTCGAATTTCCCGATCTCGTACTCTTCTCTTGCAAACGCTTTGACGACGCGGTTTCCGGAGATATTCTCCTGCGCGCAGGTGTTCATCTGCGCCAGCTTTTCACGCAGTGCCGCATGCATCGGCGCTACGCGGTTGCGGAACAGGTAGATGATCCAGAATACGAACGGCGAAATCACAAGTATGCAGAGTGCCAGCTTCCAGTTCGTGTACAGGAAAAAAATGGCCGCTGCCGCGAACAGGGAGAACGACTCAATCACCATTCGGATGACCCATGCGACCATATGGCGGACGGCATCGAGGTCTCCGGTCAGACGCGTCATCAAATCGCCGGTACGGTACGTGCTGTAAAACGTCATATCCTGCCGCTGGATTTTGTCATACAGGTAATTCCGCACCCGGTACAGGACGCTCTGTGATACGTGCTCGTAAATCATACAGCTGCCGTAGACAATAACGACACGCAGAAACGTGAAGCCAATCATCGCAATCAGCAGGCGGTAAAACAGATCCCGGTGTGTCTGCAGATTCTGCACTGCATTTTCACCTGTCAGAAACAGGTCAACAATTTTTCCCGAAAAATATGGAATCGTAAGCTGCAGAACGTTATATAATACCGTTCCGATCATGCCGATCAGATACAGCGCACGCTTTCCTTCCATGTTTTCCCACAGCCATTGGATTTTGGTTTTCGGGAATGGTTTTGTGCTGCTTTTCATTTTTTCATATCCCCCCTTATCTTCTGAAAATCAAAAGGTTTCTGCATTTTTCTCTTTCAAATGCTTTCGCCATTGTATCAATTTTCATTTAGATATGATATAATGCGACTGTACAAAAATAGAACATTTCTATTTTTCCGAAACTGATATTCCCAGAAAAATACTGAATATTTTTTACCTGAAGGGGGACTTTTCCGTTGAAGAATCTTTTTGAATACAGCGACATCCTGCACTCGCCGATTGAAGCCTTTTCCTGCTGTTCCGACACCTTTTCCATGCCGGTTGAATCCCACTGGCACTACTTTACGGAAGTTCTTTATCTGCTGGAAGGATCTCTTCTTGTGAGCTGCAACGATTCCGTCTACCATATGAAACCGGGCTCCTTCATGCTGTTTCCTCCGCAGACGATTCACGCACTTGCTGCAGATCATGACCGGCCATTCCGCTATTTCTGTATCAAATTCAACCTGAACCGCATCCAGCTCACCGGGAGCTACCTTCCAAATCTGAGCTTTGCTTTCCATAAAATCGCCGCGATGACCTATCCTTCGCTTTTATTTACGCAGGAAGATCTCCCGGGGCTGAATCTCCATGATTTTTTTGTAACCCTTGAGAAGGAGTCCCATGAGAAGAAATACGGTTATGATGCCTATATCTATTCTCTCTTTTCCACACTGTTTCTCCGTCTCCTGCGTACCTGGCACTGCCAGGGAATCTGTTTCAATCTCGAATCGATTTCCGAAGGTGAGGAACAGAGTATGCAGGATATCCTCGTCTATATTGACCGTCATTCCCAGGAAAACATCAATATCGAGGCATTGGCACACAAATACAACATGAGCTATTCGTACTTTGCCAAACTCTTTCTGAAGCATTACGGGCAGAGCTGCAAGCAGTATATCGAATTTATCCGTTTGAACAAGGTTGAGAACCTGCTACTCTTTACCGATTATGACCTGAACTTTATTGCGACCGAGACCGGCTTTGCAGACTGCAGCCACCTGATCCGTACGTTCAAAAAACGGTATCAGATCACCCCGCGGCAGTTCCGGCAGGAGCATCAGTCCACAGTGTCCTCGTCGCTTCCGGCGAAGCTGGGATAACCCCATAATATAGTAATAAAAAAGGCGGCATACCGTTTTCCCCCTGAAATTTTCAGAAAGAAAATCCGGTATGCCGCCTTTTCATATCTTAAATTTTCTGATTTAAACTTCTTAGATGTTGAGCAGATCGCTGAATACTTTCAGTGCTCCGTCTGTCTCGTGAGCCAGAACGCGTTTTGCAAGAACTTTACCAAGCTGTACGCCTTCCTGGTCGAAGCTGTTTACATTCCACAGGAATCCCTGGAACATGATCTTATTCTCGAAGTGTGCAAGCAGTGCTCCCAGCGTCTTCGGATTTACCTGATCTCCGATAATGATGCTGGACGGACGGCCGCCTTCGAAGTTTTTGTTTTTATTCTCATCTGCTTTACCGCAGGCAAATGCAACGATCTGAGCTGCTACGTTTGCGCAGAGTTTCTGCTGGCTGGTGCTGCCCTGGATGTCAACATCGGTCTCCATCTGGTTATTGCGGAAGCCTACAAACTGCAACGGAACGATATCAGTTCCCTGATGCAGCAGCTGATAGAAGGAATGCTGTCCGTTGGTACCTGGCTCACCGAAGAGAACCGGACCGGTCGGGTAATTGACCGGCTCGCCGAAGCGGTTGACCGATTTACCGTTGGACTCCATATCTACCTGCTGTAAGTGAGCCGGGAAACGGTTCAGTGCCTGGGAGTACGGAAGAACTGCAGTGCCTGGATAGCCAAGAACATTTCTCTCGTAAACACCGATCAGCGCATCGAGCATCTCCGGGTTCTGTAATACGTCTTTGTTTGCAGAAAGTTTATCTTCTGCTGCAGCGCCCTCGAGGAATGCTGCGAATACTTCCGGTCCGAATGCCAGGGACAGAACAGCGCCGCCGACTGCGGATGTGGAAGAATAACGGCCTCCGATGTAGTCATCCATGAAGAATGCTGCCAGATAGTCGTCGCTCTTTGCCAGCGGAGAAGTCTCACTGGTAACGGCGATCATGTGCTTGGATGCATCCAGGCCTGCATTTTTCAGAGCGTCTTTTACGAAGGACTCGTTGGTCAGAGTCTCCAGTGTGGTTCCGGATTTGGATACCAGAACGAAGATGGAATGTGCTACATCGATCGAATTCAGAACAGCTGCTGCGTCATCCGGGTCAACGTTGCTGATGAATTTTGCTTCCATTTTGAAGCAGCCGTTTTTCTTTGCCCAATTTTCCAGAGCCAGATACATCGCACGCGGGCCAAGGTCGCTTCCGCCGATACCGATCTGCACAACGGTGGTGAATTTTTCACCTGCTGCGTTGGTGATCTCACCTGCATGTACTTTGTTCGCGAACTCTGCGATGCGGTTCTGCTGCTCTACGTAGAAAGCACGTTTGTCTACGCCGTCTGCCGTAACGGTGTTTCCGAGCTGGCCGCGGGTCAGCTGATGAAGCACGAGACGGTTCTCTCCGGTGTTGATGACAGCACCGTTGTAAAGCTCCTCAAATTTTTCAGAAAGCTGTGCCTCTTCTGCCAGTTTTACGAGTGCGGCAAGGACATCCTCATTCACCTGTTTTGCTGCGTAGTTATACGCAAGTCCTTCTGCCATCGGAACGCTGTAAGATTTTACGCGCTCTGCTCCGTTTTCGCCGGACATCACCTCGGCAAGATTGACACGCTCCACTTTTTTCAGCTCCTCAAAAGAAGCCAGTTTATCAAGATTGTTCCAGGTAACCATTGTTAAGTTCCTCCTGTTTTTTTATTTTGTCTCTCTATTCCGTCCGCGGAAACATTTTTATTCCCGCTATTATACCACTCAAAATTGGTCCACTGGACCAATTGTTGATGTGCAGAGCAACGAAACAGACTGCTTGCTAAAAACAGTCTGTTTCGTGATACTTTTTTTATTTCGTATAGTTATAAGAAAGAGCTCTTGCGATCTCCCACTGATATTCCGGCAGAGTCTTTGTCATGGCCAGTGCCTCATCGATATCGTAATCTACATACTCACCGTTCTTGTATGCAACAACGCGGTCTGTTTTGCCTTCCAGAAGAAGGTCAACTGCGTAAGCACCCATGATGGACGCATATACACGGTCTTTACATGTCGGGCTTCCTCCACGCTGCATATGTCCAAGGATCGTTGCACGGGTCTCGATGCCGGTTGCAGCTTCGATTCTGCGCGCCATGCTGGTGGAATGGCCGATGCCCTCAGCATTTACGATGATATGATGTTTTTTGCCTTTTCTACGGTTCTCGATGATGTTGTTGATGATCTTCTGCTCATCGTAATCGTATTTCTCCGGAAGAAGAATATCCTCTGCGCCGTTTGCGATACCGCACCACAGAGCGATATATCCGGCATTACGTCCCATAACCTCGATGATCGAGCATCTCTCATGGGAAGTGGAAGTATCTCTTACTTTATCAATGGCTTCCATTGCGGTATTTACCGCGGTATCAAAACCGATGGTATATTCTGTGCAGGCGATATCCAGGTCGATGGTTCCCGGTACACCTACGGTGTTAATTCCAAGAGCTGCCAGTTTCTGCGCTCCTGCAAAAGATCCGTCTCCGCCGATAACTACCAGTCCGTCGATGCCGTGTTTTCTGCAGACATCTGCAGCACGTTTCTGGCCTTCCGGTGTACGCATCTCTGCGCAGCGGGCGGTATAAAGGATGGTACCTCCGCGCTCGATGGTGTCGGATACATCGCGGGCTGTCATGTCGATGATTTCTTCGTTCATCAGTCCGTCGTAGCCTTTCAGGATACCTTTCATCTGAACGCCCTTCTGCAGACCTCTTCTTACGGCTGCACGGATCGCTGCGTTCATACCTGGTGCATCACCACCGCTGGTAAGCACTCCGATTGTCTTTACCTTGTTAGTCGTTGCCATATGAATTCCTCCATCTCATCACACACATTAATAAACGAGTAGTTTTATTTATTAATCACACACAGTTTTATTTTAAAGCATTCAGGCCCTTTTTTCAATACTCTTTTCTACAACTTTCACGTTTCCGGTACCGAATTTTGCGCGAAGCGACTCCACCAGACGGGCATCCGCCTGCACATTGCGGCTCGGCGGCAGTTTTTTCATCGCTTTAATCGATTTGATGTAGAGAATCACGCTGTCCTTGCCGTCGGATTCACGCAGCATCTGGTACAGATCCGCCACTTCCCTCTCGTACGTCTCCTTGTCCGGGAACTGGATCCAGAGCTCTTTCGGGATGCCTGCAAACGGGAAAATCTTCTCGCAGATCAGCTTGCTCGGCTTGTCATCCTCCGCGGAAACACGGCCCTGGATGAAGACACGCGCATCGGTCTGCATCATCGCTGCGTTTTTCTCGTAATCGCGCGGGAATACGACGATTTCCATACTGCCGACGAGGTCCTCGAGTGTGAGAAATGCCATTGTCTTGTTATTCTTTGTATATTTGATTTTTTTATCCGTGATAATGCCGCCGACAATCTCTTTCGCGCCGTCGGTGACGGATGGGAAACCCGTCTCCTCATCTGGCTGGAAGTCCGTCGTTACCGCGGAAATATTCTTCCGCCAGCACTCCTCCTGCTCCTCGAGCGGATGACCGCTGACGTAGATGCCGAGCACCTCTTTTTCGAGCGCCAGAAGATCACTCTTTTCGTATTCTCCGACATCCGGGTACACCGTTTCATACGACCGTTTGGTCGTCTCATCTACGAAGTCAAACAGACTCATCTGGCCGCTTAACGAATCTTTTTTCTCGCGCGCCACATCATCGAGCACATTGGCGTAGACGAACATGAGCTGCTTTCTCGTCACGCCGAAGCAGTCGAATGCGCCCGCCTTGATAAAGTTCTCGACAGTCCGCTTGTTGACTTCTTTTCCGCTCAGGCGCTCCGCGAAATCCTTTAACGAGCGGAACGGACCGTTTGCACTCCGCTCCTCCACGATCGCCTCCATGACCGGCTTTCCGATGCCTTTGACCGCCGCCATGCCATAGCGGATCGCCTGGCCGTCCACCGTGAATTTTCCTTCGCTTCGGTTGATGTCCGGCGGCAGAATGGAAATGCCCATCTGGCGGGAACTCAAGATATACTCTGCGACTTTTCCCGGGTTATCGATGCAGGAGGTCATCAGAGCCGCCATGAACTCAACCGGGTAATAGTATTTCAGCCATGCCGTCTGGTACGATACGAACGCGTACGCCGCCGCATGGGACTTGTTGAAGGCGTATTTCGCGAAGTCGATCATCTCGTCGTAGATCTTGTTCGCTGTCTTCTCATCAATGCCGTTTTTGATACAGCCCGGCACGCCCTCGGCCTCGTTTCCGTAAACGAAATTCTGGCGCTCTTTTTCCATAACGGATGCCTTTTTCTTCGACATCGCACGGCGCACCAGATCGGCCCGTCCAAGCGAATAGCCCGCCAGTGCCTGTACAATCTGCATAACCTGCTCCTGGTAGACGATACAGCCGTACGTCGGCTCCAGAATCGGCTTTAAGAGCGGTGTATCGTACGTAACGGATTCCGGGTTGTTCTTGCCCTTGATGTACTGCGGAATAAAGTCCATCGGGCCCGGCCGGTACAGGGAAATTCCGGCGATGATATCCTCGAGGCTCTGCGGTTTTAACTCCTTCATGAAATTTTTCATTCCCGCACTCTCGAGCTGGAACACACCGACCGTTTTCGACGCACCGATCATACCAAGTACCTTCGGATCGTTGTAATCAATGTGAAGCAGATCAATTTTCTTATTGCTGTAACGCTCTGCGAGCTTTGTCGCATTCTGAATGACGGTCAGGGTCCGCAGTCCCAAAAAGTCCATTTTCAGAAGTCCCAGTTCCTCGAGCGTCGTCATCGTGAACTGCGTGACGATCGTTCCGTCGCTTCCTCGCGAGAGCGGCACAAATTCCACCAGCGGACGCGAGCCGATGACAACACCGGCGGCGTGCATCGACGTGTGGCGCGGCAGACCTTCAAGTCTCCGTGACATGTCGATCAGATGTGCAATCTCTTCATTGCCCTGGTACAGCTCCCGCAGCTCGTGGTTCATCTGCAGTGCCTTGTCGATCGTGATATTCAGCTCATTCGGAATCATCTTCGCGATCGAATCGACCTGTGCATACGGCAGATCCAGCACACGGCCGACATCGCGGATGACACCGCGCGCCGCCAGTGTACCGAATGTAACGATCTGTACAACGCGGTCCTTGCCGTATTTTCTGGTTACATAGTCGATGACCTCCGGGCGGCGTTCGAAGCAGAAATCCACGTCGATATCAGGCATGGTAACTCGTTCCGGGTTCAGGAAACGCTCGAACAGGAGCTGGTACCGCATCGGGTCCAGCTGTGTGATGCCAAGGGTGTAGGAAACGATACTTCCGGCCGCCGATCCTCGTCCCGGTCCGACCATAATATCATGGTCGCGCGCAAATTTGATGAAATCCCACACGATCAGGAAGTAATCGACGTAGCCCATCGTTTTGATCGTATCAAGCTCATATTTCAGACGCGCTTTCAGTTCATCCGTTGCCGGGTGATACCGCTCCTCGAGGCCGTCATAGCAGAGCTTATTTAAGTATTCCCAGGAAGTGTAGCCTTCCGGCACATCGAATTTCGGAAGTTTTGTGACACCAAATTCGATCTCCACATTACACCGGTCGGCGATTTTCTGTGTATTTTCGATTGCCTGCGGTGCATATGGAAAGAGGGATGCCATCTCCGCCTCGGATTTCACAAAATACTGGCCGCCCTCGTAGCGCATGCGGTCCTCATCCGTGATTTTCTTTCCGGTCTGCAGGCACAGAAGAATATCGTGGGAATCCGCATCTTCTGCGTACGTGTAGTGAATATCATTCGTCGCCACCAGCTCGATGCCGGTTTCTGCCGAGAGGCGCATCAGCTGCTGATTGACCATCCGCTGCTCCGGGATGCCGTGATCCTGCAGTTCCAGGAAGAAATTGCCTTTTCCGAAAATCTTCTCATACCGCAGTGCGGCCTCTTTTCCCATCTCGTACTGGTTCCGCACCATCGCACGCGCCACCTCACCTGCAAGGCAGGCGGAAAGCGCGATAATGCCCTCGTGATACTTTTCCAGAATCTCCATGTCGACACGCGGCTTATAGTAAAATCCATCGATAAAGCCCGCCGAAACAATCTTCATCAGATTGGAATAGCCCGTATTATTTTCCGCCAGCAGAACCAGATGGTAGTACCGGTCCTCTCCGCGGCTGGTTTCGCGGTCGAAACGGGAACCCGGCGCCACGTAAACCTCACAGCCGAGGATCGGCTTGATGCCCTGCGCGCGGGCTTCTTTATAAAAATCGATACAGCCGAACATGACGCCGTGATCGGTGATCGCGGCGCTGTTCATGCCAAGCTCTTTGACTCTGGCGACGTACTCTTTGATCTTGTTCGAGCCGTCCAGAAGGCTGTATTCGGTATGTACATGTAAATGCGTAAAACTCATCGTTGTCTCCTCTATTTTTCAAAGGCATGTTCCGTTGTCTCCAAGATCGTCTGCACCAGGCTGTCCGGCTCGATCGGCTTGGTCAGATGGCTGTTCATGCCCGCTGCGCGGCACTCCTCTTTGCTCTCCTCGGAAGACTGCGCCGTCATCGGGATGATCGGGACTTGTTTTGCTTCCGGAAGCTCCATAGCGCGGATCTGCCGCGCTGCCTCAAGGCCGCCCATCACAGGCATCATCAGATCCATTAAAATCACATCAAATTTCTGCGGATTCGCCGCATACTTTTCAACCGCCTCGCGGCCGTTCCATGCCTCTTCCACCGCCGCACCGTGATCGGTCAGGTAAAACTCGGCGATTTCCATGTTGATCTCATTATCCTCGACAAGCAGAACGTGGACGCGGACAAGCTCTTTTCCTGCGATCCGTGTCTTTACTTCCTGAATCCGCTGTCCCTCGCAGTCGATGTAAAACGGAAGCCGGAATACATACATCGTTCCGACGCCCTGCTGGCTCGTTACCTCGATCGTGCCCTGCATTTTTTCGATCAGTTCTTTGACGATCGACATGCCAAGGCCCGTTCCCCTGTACTGCGTTCTCGCACCGGACTTCTCCTGTGTGAACGGATGGAACAGCTCTTTTTCGATAAATTCGCTGCTCATTCCGATGCCGCTGTCCGTAATACGGAACTCGTAGACAACCTGGGTTCCGTCGCAGGAGACTTCGCCCGCATACGTATCGATCGTTCCGCCCGGCTTGTTGTACTTGATTGCGTTGCTGAAGAGATTCAGCATAATCTGCCGCAGGCGCAGCGGACTGCCGATCAGTCTCGTGTGCGTCAGCTCACCGCGGTGCGTACGGTGGGTAATGCCCATCTCCGTAATCTGCGCATTGACAAGGGATGCCACATCATCCATCAGATGCGTCAGGTCAAAAGAGACACTCTCGATCGTCTCTTTTCCGGACTCCAGCTTGTTCATATCGAGCACATCGTTGATAAGTGCCAGCAGATGGCTTGCGGAAAGATTGATTTTATCGAGGCAGTCGTCCACTTTTGCCTCATCCTGCCGGTTTTTGCGGATGATATCCAGCATGCCCATAATGCCATTGATCGGCGTGCGCACATCGTGGCTCATGCGGTTCATAAATTCTGTTTTTGCACGACTTGCACTGTCTGCAGCTCTAAAGGCATCCTGAAGCTGTATCTTCTCCCTCTCTTCCCGGCTGTGGAACTCTGACGTATCACGGAAAAGGATCATGCCGTGTACCACAACGCTCTCCCGCTTTGTCTTTCGGTCGTAGACGGTATCCTGTGACATAAGAACCGTCTTCTGCAACCATATTCTTCTGCCGGACTCATCTGTTTCCTGATACTCCACGACTACCTGCTTATCTCCGTTTTCAAAGCGCTGCAACAGTTTTTTCGAAGAATCCACAATGCGGTATGATTCCAATGTCTCCTCCGCGACAAACGCACTGCATTCCCCGCAGTATTTCTCGTAGGAACACGGAAGATCTATATTGAGGTCAAATTTCTTCTGCTCGCTGTGGTAAAAAATCTGCTCCAGCGAATCATTCGTCAGATCAACGGCGAACACAGCCTCGGCCGTCTCGAGAAGCGCCTCGGCGTAGTGGCTGTTTTCAATGATCGACTGTTTCATCTGTTCATAGTATTGGTCGAGCTGTTCTTTTTCATTCCGAGCAGCTTCCTCATTGGAGCGGAACCGCTCAAAGCCCATCAGAAAATGGTGCAGTCCGCCATCTTCGGCCGCGTCATAGAACAGGATGGTGACTTTTCCCCGGCAGAGCGCTCCGCCTCCGCTGCCCTCCCGGTACTCGCACAGAACTTCCACACTCTCTTCGCCCTTCTGATAACACTCCTTCAGATGGGTAAGATCCAGCATTCTGCGCATTTCCTTTCTCTTTTCCTCGTCCGTGATGACCTGCACAATCTGCTCGGCCGCACCGGTATAGCTGCCGTCCCCGGCAAGGAAAAAGCCCGAAACGGCGCGCAGAATCCGGTACTGGTCCTGTCTGGCATTGCAGTAAATACAGTTGGAAAAATGGTATCCCTTTTTCTTTACAACATCCAGCGCTTCCAGGCTGATCTTCCGCTCTGCGGCGGCTTCCTCCATCTTCGCGCGGTTTTTGTCGATATACATGTTCTGGTCCGCATGACGGAACAGTTCCCGGATATCACAGTCTTCAAATTCCGTGGACAGTGCGTAGCCTCCGGCGTAGCTGATCGGCATCTCCGGGTGCTGGCGGGAATATTCTGCCGTCTGCGTGCGGATGTGATTCATGCACGCTTCCACCTCTTCGCGGTTCAGTCCGCGCAGAATGGCAAGAAACTCATCTCCGCCGTTTCTTCCGACGAAATACTCCTCCGGGACTGCTTTTCGAAGCTGAACGGCAAAGGAACGGATATATTCGTCTCCCTTATCGTGGCCAAGACTGTTGTTGATCGTGCGCAGATTATTGAGGTCAAATACGCAGACCGCATACACGCCGGAAATTTCTTCTCCGCCGTCGCTTCCCTCCAGAATCTCTTCGCATTTATTTTTATTCGGCAGGCCCGTCGCCTCATCGAGATAGACTTTCTTCTGCAGAATACGGTTCATCGCCGCATAGCGGACGGCCTTGACCAGCTCCAGGCCGATGACAAACACCAGGCCGATGATATCTCCTACGACCACCTGCTCCAGCTTCTTCAGTGAAAACGCCATTCTCTGCGAATACGCCTCCGCAAGGCCCGTCGCCTCATCACAGATTTTGAAAAAGGTCTCACTCTTTTCGATAATCGCGGTGTTCTCATATCCTTTTTCGCGCACCAGCAGAATCTCTGCCTTCAGATCTTCAAAATACGCTGCCAGCTCGGTCATCTTATCCTGAAAATCCCGGTCATCCAGGCACACCAGAGCCAGCTCGCTGCTTCCGTTCCGCAGACCGTCGATATAGGCGTTGACGTCTGCAATCATCGTATCCTGCGGTTCTCCCGCATCTTCCAGCTTGATAATCCGCTGCGTTTTTCCGCGTACCAGACCGGCATAATTGACAACGCGGGCCGTTCCCTGTATTTTCTCGACCATCGACATAATGCAGAAAAACAGAATAATCAGAATGATCGTCAAAACCGTCATTGCGGTTTTGGAAATAAAAGATGTTTTTTTCTTACTTTTCTTTTTCTTCATCGCTCTCCATCAGATCCTATGTCCTTTTTTCATATAGATCAATTATAAGCGCAATCCTTTCTTCGCGCAACCGCAAACCGGGCGCAGAAAAAATTTCAGAATTTTATCTGCTGTCTGATACAAAAAAAACGGACACCGGAGAGGATGTGCTTCCTGTCCAGTGCCCGATTTTTTCTTATTTTGCTTTTTCTGCCGTCCAGATTTTACCGTCGCGGATGACAACCTGTTTTTCTTTCATCAGGTGGCCGACCGCGCGCTTAAATGCTGCTTTGCTGAGGCCGAATTCTCTCTGAATCACTTCCGGTGATGCTTTGTCATCAAACGGAAGGACGCCTGCAAATTCCTCGATCACAGAAAGAACGCTCTCTGCATCGATTGCGATCTGCTCGTACGCTTTTCCGCGTGCGGACAGGGAAAGTTTTCCGTCCTCTTTGACTTCGGTGACGCGGCACTCAAGTTCCTGGCCGACGTGATAATCTGCCTGTGCTTCTCTCTTTGGAATCAGGCCGGAGTAGCGGTCATCTACAGCAACGAAAACGCCGAAATTTCCGCTGATCTCGTAGATTCTTCCCTTTACGGTATCGCCTACGACGTACGGAGAATTGGTCTTCAGGAAATGGTAAACCTTCATCGTTGCGCAGAGACGGTCGCTCTTGTCGATGTAGAGGGAAACCAGAACCTCATCACCTGTATGGAGGCGGCGGGTCTGCTGTTTAAACGGAAGAAACAGATCTTTTTCCAGACCCCAGTCCAGAAATGCTCCGATCTTTCCGGTAGCAGCTACGTTTAAGACAGCCAGCTCTCCAAGCACCAGCTTCGGCTCTCTGGTTGTCGCAATCAGACGGTCGCTGGAATCGCGGTACAGAAATACTTCCAGCTCATCTCCCTCTTTTGTTCCTTCCGGCACCTGTTTGATCGGCAGAAGAACGCGCTCCTTCTCACCCGCTTCCCGGGTCTCCCCAAGATAAATACCGAACTCTACTTTCTTTACTACTACCAGCTTTTGCTTTCTTCCTATATTTAACATTGAATTCCCTTTCTCTATCTTACTGCTCGTCGAGAGCCTTCATGCTCATCTCCTCGAGCAGGTCGCTCTTGATGTGGTACAGCTTGTCGGACAGATCCACGTAAACCTCATGCGGATTGACCAGACGTTTGGACTCCTCCCAGAGGGTATCTTTCTCTCTGGTGCAGATGTCGCGGATCTCCATGACGGATGGAGAGGTGTAGACGCATGCGCCCTTCTGGAAAATCGGAATGAGGAGCTCGCGTAAGGTGTACGTTCCGCCTTTGATCTTCGTCTTTTTCCAGGTCTCGATCGGGTCGAAGATGATCATGTCTTTGCTCTCGTCGAAGGTCTCGTCTGCGAGGCAGATCAGGTCGGCACGGATCTTTCCGGTTTCTTTATCATAAATACGGTAAATCGTCTTATTGCCCGGGTTTGTTACTTTCTCGGAGTTCTCGGACAGCTTGATCTTCGGTGTGAATTCTGCGTCATCTTTATCTTTTGCTGCTGCCAGCTTGTAAACGCCGCCGAATGCCGGCCAGTCACCGGATGTGATCAGATTGGTACCGACGCCCCAGGAATTGATCTTCGCACCCTGGGTTTTCAGGCTGTCGATCAGGTACTCATCGAGGTCGCTCGATGCGGAAATGATGGCATCGCCGAAACCTTCTGCCTCGAGCATCTGATATGCTTTTTTCGACAGGTAAGCCAGGTCACCGCTGTCGATGCGGATACCGTAGCCCTTCATCGGTAAGCCCTCTGCTCTCATCTCTTTGAAGACGCGGATCGCATTCGGAACACCGGATTCGAGAACATCGTAGGTGTCTACAAGAAGAATGCAGGCTTCCGGATACATTTTTGCATACGTTTTGAATGCGGTGTATTCATCCGGGAAGCTCATGATCCAGCTGTGTGCGTGAGTTCCCTTGACTGGAACGTCAAACATCTGTCCGGTCAGGACATTGGAGGTTCCGATGCAGCCGCCGATCATGGCAGCACGCGCGCCGTAGATACCGGCATCCGGTCCCTGTGCACGGCGGAGTCCAAACTCCATGATGCCGTCGCCCTTTGCCGCATAAACAACGCGGGATGCCTTTGTGGCGATCAGGCTCTGATGGTTGATCATGTTCAGAATCGCGGTCTCTACAAGCTGTGCTTCCATGATCGGAGCGACAACTTTTAAGAGCGGTTCTCTTGGGAATACGACGGTTCCTTCCGGAATCGCATAGATGTCTCCGGTGAAATGGAAGCCTCTTAAATACTCCAGGAAATCATCGTTGAAAATATGGAGGGAACGGAGATAGTCGATGTCGTCCGGTGAAAAGTGAAGATCGCGGACATACTCGATTACCTGCTCCAGTCCTGCGCATACGGCGTACGCTCCGCCGCATGGATTTTTTCTGTAAAATGCATCAAATACCACGATCTGATCGGACGGATTCTCGTAGTAGCCCTGCATCATAGTAAGTTCATATAAATCGGTTAACAGTGTAAGGTTCTGCGCTCTCATGGCAAATTCCCCTTTCCTCATTGTGTTTATTACGTTCGTATCGTATCTTATTCTTTCCGATTGTACCACAATCATTGAAATTCCACAACTACGTATGGCTGTCCTTTTTCATCGTTCAGCGAGATAAAACAGCCGTTTTCCGTCTCGGCGCGCAGCGGATGCAGGACGTCACCGAGGTGCGCCTGCTGTTTGTATTCGGCGCGCATCCGGTGCACGGTGAAGTTCTTCGGAAGGCACTCGCCGGCAAGGGAAATGAACTGTGCGTTGTTGACGTGGTGATTCGTGTCGAGGTTGTGCGGCCGCACCGGGAACGGTTCGCCGATGAAATCAGCTTCCGGCATTTTCACTTTGCGCCCGCCGAAATCCTCGTCGATCGGATCGTCGATGCCGTAGGCGTCTGTCGTCTCTTTCGGTGCGCGGACGGGATGGCCCGTTTCCATATTGACGTAAGACCAGATGGAGTTGGCACAGGCGAGCATTTCGCCGTCTTCTATTTCCATCGTGAAGTTACGCATGCCAAGAAATCCTTTGAAGCCGCTCGCCCATGTGGTGATTTTTACCGCTTCACCGAGGGATGGATAGCGGCGCACATGAATCTGCCACGCGGACAACACCCAGGCGCAGCCTCGTTTTTTGAGCTCCGCAACGCCCTCGCCGATCGCTTCTGACTGGAAGGTACTGCAGTCCTGGAAGTAATTGATCAGCCCCGGCAGGGTGAGATTTCCGTCTTCACCGATTTCGCTGTAGCGGATTCTGCTCGTAAAGGAATACTTCATCGTTTCGTTCCTCCTGCTGTATTTGTTTTTGAGCATCGAAAAAGGTCTCAGGTACGAGACCTGAGACCTTTCAATGAGCTGGGCTACCTGGATTCGAACCAGGAACTGACGGAGTCAGAGTCCGTTGCCTTACCATTTGGCGATAGCCCATTGCCTTGCGACAAGATGTATAATACACTATCGCAAGGGAAAAGTCAACACCTTTTTTGAAATTTTTTTATTTTTTTCAAAAAACTGAAAAAGCCGACTATTTAGAGTTGTCATTCAGCCGCTGCTCTGCGGCCACGTAACTCTTGTCGATATTGATGACACACTCGTATTTCTCATCCATTTCTTTCATCAGCGCCCCGATCTGTCCGATCACGCGGTCGCAGTCTTTCTTCTTATAGGAATAGGGAATCTCGAGATCAAAAATCAGTTTTTTGCGTTCCGGTCTGTTGATCATGCGGAAATCGTGGAACGAAAGCTCCGGATCAAGAATCGCGATCACGTTTCTGACTTTCTCTTTCGTCGCCAGAACCGCCGCATCGTGGATCTCCACCGGATCCATGTGGATGACCAGCAGGATTCCCAGCTTCGCGCCGACTTCATGCTCAATACGGTCGATGATATCGTGCGATACCTCAATATCGACATCGCGCGGCACCTCCGCATGGATCGAAGCCATGCTTCTGCCCGGGCCGTAGTTGTGGACGATCAGGTCGTGCGTTCCGACGATGCCGTCGTAGGACGCTACCTCTTTCATGATGCGGTCATACAGATCCGGGTCGGCGCCCTGGCCGATCAGCGGCTCGAGGGTGTCCTTCGCAATCGAAACGCCGGACCACATGACGAGCACGGCGACAACGAGTCCTGCAACTGCATCAATGTTGACGGAAAGGAAATGGCAGATCAGCGTTGAAAGAATCGTTGCACTCGTCGTGATCACATCCCCCATGGAATCTGCGGAGGTTGCCAGCATGACCTTCGACTGGATACGGTTTCCAAGTCTGCGGTTAAAGAATGCCATCCAGAGCTTGACACCGACCGACAGCACCAGGATCAGAAACGGCACCAGCTGGAATGTGATCTCCTCCGGATTGCGGATTTTTTCTAAGGAGCTCTTTAAAAACGTAAAGCCGACTTCGATGACCAGAAACGATACGATCAGCGCCGCGATATACTCGATCCGCCCGTGGCCGAACGGGTGCTCTTTGTCCGCCGGCTTATTTGCCATCTTCACGCCGACAAAACTGATCACAGACGATGCCGCGTCCGAGAGGTTATTGAACGCATCCGCCATGATTGCCAGTGAGTGCATGCCGACACCGATCAGCAGCTTTGCCGTGAACAGCAGAATATTACAGCAGATTCCCACGATACTCGATAAAATACCGTAATTCGTGCGCACATCCGCGTTGTCGGTTTTCTCATAATCTTTTACAAAACGTCTTACCAGAAAATCTGTCATGGTTCCCCCTTCTTTTAAAAAAAGGCCTCCTGCATCGCCGCGGAGCCCTTACGTTTTCTCTGTCTTTTTCTATAGTAGGCAGTGTCGGAAAAAAAGTCAAGCCTAACATATTTTCGTGGTTTCTATTAAAAATTACAGGGGACTCTCCCGGCAGCGTTTGACAATTGAATGAGAGTTTTTTCTTTACCCTCTGCCTTTTCGAGTCCCCTGTAATTATTTTACTTTGTAAATCTTAGCCATATTCTGTACATACAGCGGATAGAACTTATATCCCGCAAAGTCATTCCGCAGAACAACCTCGCACGCCATATCCTCAATATACAGGTTTGCCGCATCGTCGCAGAGCAGTGTCTCCATCTTCTTATAGAGCTCGATCTGCTCATTTTCGTCCGTGCTTGCCTTTACCTGCTGGTACAGTTTATCGTACTCTTCATTGTTATAGTTGATAAAGTTCTTCGATGACGTCGAAGTAAAACGCTCGAGCAGTGCGCGTCCGGTCAGGTACGCTGCATCGACGCCGACAACCGTTGATTGGAAGTTCCGGTCTGCGTACGTGTCGGACAGCCAGCTGTCCCACTCGACCTGCTGGATTTTTGCGGTCACACCGATTGCCTTAAACTGCTCCACCAGAACCTGCGCGGTATCGATATGCTGCTGATAATTGTTCGGCACTGTGATCGTCAGCTCGAATCCATCCGGGTATCCGGCCTCCGTCAGCAGTTCTTTTGCCTTCTCAATATTCTGCTCATACCGGTCTGCCAGTTCCGGCATATAGTATTTTCCAAATGCCGGGAACATGCTGCTTCCGATGATCGTTCCTTTTCCGTCCGCGATCATATCGAGGACTTCCTGGCGGTCTGCCGCATAGCAGAGCGCCTGGCGGACCTTCACATTGTTGAGCGGTTCCACCGCATTGTTCAGATACAGTGCCTGCACCAGGTTCATGCCGCCGTCGTAGATCGTAAAATCAGAATCTCCCTGAAGCTGTGCAAGCTGGGTGGAATTCAGGCGCACATACATATCGAGTGTGCCGGATTTCAGATTCGTTACGACTGCATTGCTGTCTTTGACAATTCGATACGTTACTTTATCGAGATACGCCTGATTGTCCGTATCCCAGTAATCGTCGAATTTTTCAATGATGATGTTTTCCTGCGGGGAGCGTGATACATAGCGGAACGGACCCGTTCCGATCGGATTTGTTTCCAGATCTTCCGCATGCTCAGGTACAATCGCTACCGTCAGATAGGCAAGAAACTCGGTGTCTGCCTCTTTTAAGTAGATGTCGATTGTGTTCTCGTCCGGAATTTCTACTTTGTCCACATTGGAAAAGGACTCAATAAAAGGTGTTCCGTCCCCGATTATGCCTGCGCAGCGTTCAATCGAATATTTTACATCCTCTGCAGTGACGGTCGTTCCGTCGTGGAACTTCACGCCGTTCCGGAGTTTGAAGGTGTAGACCTTTCCATCCTCCGAGATCGAATGGCTTTCTGCCACCGCATCGTTCAGATTTCCTTCTTCATCGGGCTTTACAAGGCCCTCATAAACGTTGAATAGGATTTCTTTCGTTCCTGCCGCTACCATTTTGTGTGGGTCAAGACTATCCTCAATGTCCTGAGAAATTCCTACCGTGATAGAACCGCCCATAACAGGTTCTCCTGTCGGGGCTGATTCCGTTGATACCTGAGAACTTGCGGTATCGGAAGAATCTGCTTTCCCATCCTTGCCATCCTGGCATCCGCCAAGTACAACAGTAAGAGCTGCAACCAAAAGCAGCGCAATGACGCTTCTTCTTTTCTTCATGATTTCTCCTTTTGATACGAGTTCTCTCATTTTGTAATTGTCACGCCTATTTTATCCAACCTTTTCCAAAATGGCAAGTATATTATTGTATACAATTTGTTTTTCCTGAAATTTCCTCCTCCCGCAGTTTTTCCAGAAGTATTTTTTATTTCTCTTTTTCGCACAGAATCGTCCGCATCTGTTCTGCGCACTCCGGGTCAAACCGGGTTCCTTTCCGCTCTTCCAGCTTTTTGCCGATCTCCTCCGCCGTCTCGCCCCATCTCGCATGGCGGTCCGCATAATCTGCCACGCTTAAGATCCGGGACAGCACCGGAATCTGTTTTCCGGAGCGTCCCTCCAGATAGCCGCTTCCATCGTAATTTTCCCTGTGATACAGCACCGCTTCCGCTACTTCGTCCGCAATCTGAAGTTCACGGATAATTTTGTATCCACGGGAAACGTATGTCTGATAGATTTTATACTGCTCCTCTGTCAGGCTTGGTTTCTGTATGACCTCATCCGGCAGTCCAACGGCCCCGACCTCGTGCAGAAGCCCCGCATAATAGGCATTCGTGCACATCGTCTCATCACATCCCATCCGTCCGGCAATTTCCCGTGAGTACGATGCCGTCTGCTCGCAGTGGCGGTCGATCTCCGGGACTTTGGCGCTCAGCGCGCTGTACATGGAGGTAATGACATGCAGCGACATGTCCGCCAGCTTCTTTTTCTCCTCATGGATTCTGTGTTCCAGAACCAGCCGGCTTTTTTCTTTCTCTACCCAGTATCTCTGGATCGAGAACATAATAATATACGCGATTCCGACAATACACAGGTATAAATACGGAAAACGAAGCAGTAAATTTTCGTCATAAAGCCCGCGCAGATGTTTCAGTCCGCTTCCTCTGACCTGTGAAAAGATAAAAACCGTACAGACCGCATTGAACACAACGCTGGTCCGAATTCCGAGGATGAAAACGGCACCCACCGAAAACAGAATGATGTAAAGCATACTGAAATATCCAATATTTCCGTCGTGAAACAGATGCAGGTTCGGCGCAATCAGAAGAAGAAACGCCACGGTATCCAGCCATACATACTCTCTTCCATGGCTTAAAGCACAGTTAACCGAAAGAAGAACGATCATCGACAGAAACATCGGAAGAACCATTTTCTTCTGTTCCATTGGATAAAAAAGTCCAGCACAGAAATTCAACAGCATAATCAGTACCAGAACTTTTTTCATCCACATCGCAATTTTGGGATCTTTGTATTTACAGAATACGATTTCCAGAAATTCTTTCACGCATTTTCTCCTTCCGGAATTTCAATCTTTCCTTCCTCAATCAGGTAAATCACCGTTTCTGCCACCTCCGGGTCGAACTGTGTTCCGCTGCCTTTTTCAAACTCGCTGATGATGTAATCCCGGCCGCACTGCTTCCGGTAACAGCGGTTGGAATTCATCGCATCCAGCGCGTCCGCAGCGCTGATGATTCTTACGATATACGGCAGATCGTCCAGACGGATTCCCTCCGGGTAGCCTTTGCCGTCGTACCGCTCGTGATGGTAGCTTGCGCCGTAATCCGCCTGCGGCAGGAAGGAAAGCCCGGCGAGAATCTTTCGCCCCCACACCGGGTGCGTTTTCATGATCGCGTATTCCTCGTCGTTCAGGCGGTATGTCTTTTTCAGAATCGCATCCGGGATCGCAATTTTTCCAATATCGTGCAGAAGCGCACTGCGGTAAATCTGATCCAGTTCTTTTTCTGTCGGAGCATAACTTTTCAGATTTGCTGCAATCAGCCGCGAATAGTCGGCGACACGCTGGGAATGCTCTCGGGTATACTTATCCTTTTCATCGATCATTCGTCCGATCGCCGCCACCGAGTTTATCATCAGCTTCTGTGCTTCTTCGACCGTCGCACGCACTTCCGCTTCCATCGCCTCCTGTTCCCGCTCCTGCTCAATCCGGTATTTTTTAAACAGCAGATCGGTGACAAGCATCAGCAGAAAAAAGGACCAGTAAAACACCGGGTAATAAAAGCGGTAATCCCAGGCGTACGAATACGCCATCTTTTCACACAGCGTGCTCCAGAACAGAACCGTAATGACACCTCCATAGCCCACACAGCACGGCACACCGAACGGCAGTCCGACCAGCAGCAGAAGAATCGACGGCGCAATGAAAAACCAAAGATTCTGGAAACCGTCGTTTCCGCCGAAATAGATACAGTAAACGCTCGATACCAGCAGAAGAATCGTCACCACCTTGACCGGCAGTTCCACGTTTTTCGCATTCCGGATGTGAAACGCATCCCACACACCAATCACACAGACCACAAGGCAGAAGATATAGATCCCCAGGTTCTTTTTCATGCTGTTGTTAAACAGATTGATCAGAAACACCATCAGGCAGAACCAGAGCAGCACGTTGCTTAAATATCTCGTCTCAATTTCCGATTTCTTCTCATAATGATACACTTCCCGGATCAGTTCTTTTATTTTCTGCAATGGCCCACCTCTTTTCTTCCTATTTTTCTATTTTATCTTATATTTTGTATTTCGAAAAGTAGTAATTTGTAAAAAAGAAATCCGCCGCCCGGGAATTTTTACACGCCCGGGCGGCGGACTCTTTTGGTTTTGCTGTATTCTTTTAAAGTTTATCCCTCAATGGAGATCGTCTTTTTCTGCTCAACTGCCGGTTTTGCTTCTTTCTTCGGTACGAGGAGTTTCAGCAGACCGTGTTTGAACTCCGCTTTGATATCCTCTTCGGTGACATCCTCGCCTACGTAGAAACTTCTGCTGCAGGCACCTGCATAACGCTCTCTGCGGATGTAGCGGCCATTCTCTTTTTCTTTCTCGTCTTTATCGAGGCCTTTCTCGGCGCTGATGGTCAAATAACCATTTTCCAGTGTTGCCTGGACCTCATCTTTTGTGAAGCCCGGAAGATCTACAACCAGCTCGTAGCCATTGTCCATTTCGCGGATATCGGTTTTCATCACATGGCTGGCTTTGCGGCCATATAGTTTCTTCTCGGTGTTTTTCATTTCTTTATCGTAATCATAGAACGGGAAATCGTTAAAAAAGTCATCAAATAAGTTTTCTCCAAAAATACTAGGCATCAACATAAGTCATCGCTCCTTTTCTATCTTCGTCCAGTGCTTCCTGCTGCCGGACCATTTGCTGTTTACCTGTTTCTTTGGAACTTGGGTGGAGTCCTGATACCGGAGGTCTTTCTCTTTCTTTCCTCTCTTTGTATCCCTCTTCCTTTGTTCTAGTTGTAATATAACACTTATTATTAGCACTGTCAAGAGGTGAGTGCTAATTCTTTTGTGAAGATTGTGTGAAGCCTTGATTTTACGGGCTTCACAGGGATTTTTCACTTGCTCTCGCACTCCATTTTCTTGATTTGACCACATTTTTACGACAAATCTTTTGGAAAATATATTCGTCTGATTTTCTTACCACATTTTACGACAACAACCTATGGTTTATACCACAGCAGGTACGGTTTCCGGCAGGTTCATTTTCAGTTCTCTCTGCTTACGGAACGCATCATATACCATCTGTGTCATAGGAATATCTCTGATTCCTGCATCCGTTTTGGTTTCTGAATCATGGAAACAATATCCTTCATCACCTTCATAATACACAAGCTGTCCATCTACATGAATCTCCCGGTTCTTCATATCCACATCTGACCAGGTTAAGCCGATAGTCTCACTCACTCTCAGGCAAGCCCCAATCATGCCTCTTTCAGACCATTTCATTCAGATATTCACCAACCGGAGAAGAATTGTACTGTTTCTTAATCTCAATCACAATAGAGCCATCCTCATTTGTTTTTTCTGATAAGATTTTGTACTTCGTCCCACTTTCTTCCAACTGTGCTTTATACTTCTCACATTCCTGTACAATCGCCTTTTTTGCATACTCTGTTGTTTCTCCGTCATGATTGGAAAAACACAATGTCTGAGTGATACAAGCTGCTTTAATTCTTTTCATTATAGCTACCTCTCTTTCATTTTACAGACACATCACATAGAAAAAGGGATCATTCACTCAGTAAATTTGAATGAAATGACCCCTGATCTTCATGTAAATTGTACTTGGTTTTACATTTCCTATTATACTTTATTTTTTTCAAAAAGGTAAGCAAATTTTTATTTTGTACACGCTATAATGATTGCTTCACATCTGTCATATCCAAGCTGCGAGCTGTTCAGACACAGTGTATAATTGCTGGCTTTTCCCCATTTCTGTTCTGTATAGAAGTTATAATTTGTCCTACGTCTTTTGTCTGTATCTGCCATCATTTTGACAGCTTCCTGCTCTTCTACCTTGTATAAACGAGTGATATGTTGTATTTTTTCCGGCATATCTCCATGAATAAATATATTCAGTACATCATCCCTGTCTTTCAAAATATAATCTGCATTTCTTCCAATAATTACACAAGGTTCCTTATCTGCCAGTTCCAAAATAACCTTTCTCTGTGCCTCATACACCATATCTTCTACTGATTTTCCGGTGATATCACGCCCGGCAAGTGCATAGGCAAACATCCCTTTTTTCGGTGATAATTCTGCAATCTCCTGAATATGTTCCGGAGAGAAACCAGACTTTTCTGCAATCTGGCTGATGATATTTTTATCATAGTAGGCAATTCCCAGTTTCTTCGCTACTTCTTCCCCTATAAAACGTCCACCACTTCCAAATTCTCTGCTGATTGTAATGATTCTTTTTGCCATCTCTGCTTCCTCCTTACTCCAGAACACTCACTTTGTTTTTTCTGATTTTCTTTAAAAATACATATCCCACCAGACACGCTATCACTTCAGTAATCGGAAATGCCCACCAGATCAGTGAAACTCCCATCTGACCATTTCTAACGAATATAGAAAAAATCCCAGCCAGTGGTAAAATAATTATAAGCTGTCTCAAAAGTGAAATAATCAACGATTCCATTCCACCATCCAGTGCCTGATAAATTCCCTGATAAGCAACATTGATTCCGGCAAACAAGAAACTTAAAGAAATCACCCTCATGGCACTGATAAAATATGTTCTTGACTGCCCTGCATTAAACAGCGTCGCAAATCCCCCAGGGAAAATCTCTGTGATTGCAATGCCCAGAATCATTAATGCAATCGTATAGATCAGACCATATTTGATTCCATCCTGGATTCTCTTCTTGCTTCTCATTCCATAAGCAAATGCAATAATCGGAGTGATCGCATCTCGAAGTCCAAACGCAAGGAACAGAACAAACTGCTGTACCTTATAGAACAGGCCATATGCTGTCTGTGCAGACGGATTAAATTTCAGAATCAGGTTCATTACATAAACCATGATAGACATCAATGCCTGTGCAATAATCGC
>NZ_CDRRUH010000046.1:0-26166 GCF_977045365.1 Fusicatenibacter sp. | reverse complement strand
GGGATCACAAAATCCTCGCCGTGGCAGAAAAAGCCGCAGAATTTCACAGGCCCCGGAAGAACGAGTCCGGTAAGATGCCCCGTTTTTGGATTGAATTCCACATCAATCGGACAGCCGAGCGTTTTGCAGGTGCAGATATTGATGACTTCCTTCTGGCGGAGATCTACAACGCGCATACGGTGCTCCTTTTTACAGATTCCTATGGAAAAACATATGCGAAAATGTTGCTGCAGTTGACTTGAATTTCACGGAAAAATGCGTATACTGTAAAAGTAGAAAACTTTCCGAAATACTTATTAGAAACGAGGACGAAAGATATGAGATGTCCATTTTGTAATCAGGATAATACCCGGGTTGTGGATTCGCGCCCGATTGAAGACAGCAATGCGATCCGCCGCCGCCGGATGTGCGATGTCTGCGGCAGACGCTTTACGACATACGAAAAAGTGGAGACGATCCCTTTGATCGTCATCAAAAAAGATATGAACCGCGAGCAGTATGACCGCTCGAAAATCGAGACCGGCATCCTGCGCGCCTGCCACAAACGGCCGGTGTCCGCCGAGAAGATCAACGAGATGGTCAACAAGGTGGAGACGGAGCTTTTCAACGGCGAGGAACGCGAGATTCCAAGCTCTGTGATCGGAGAGAAGGTCATGCATTACTTAAAAGACCTGGATCAGGTGGCGTACGTCCGTTTTGCGTCGATTTACCGCGAGTTCAAGGACGTCAACACGTTCATGGACGAGCTGAAAAAGATGCTCGACAAATAGCGGGAGGCAAAAAATGGAAGTGTCGAACTATATTAAAATGCGTGATCAGATGCAGGAGCGCTTTCTGACGTACGATCAGAAGGAGATCGAAGGAAAGTATGGCTTTGCGTTTGATGACGATTATTTCTATGTGCCGTACCTTTTTGAGGAGTGGAGAGTGAACCGCCATACCGGCGTTGTGGAAGGATCCTGCGATCATTTCTTTCATGTCCATCAGGGCAGTTTCAACGAGACGCTGACGATTTTCGACCTGCTCTGCTGCGGAAAGAAGGAGATTGCGCTCGCCGGCACGTATGCGCGCACCAATTCCCTGAAAGGAACCATCAAAGGCCGCACGATTGCGTCCGGCATCCACGACAGCCGCGCTGCACGGTACGACGGCCGCGTGGAACAGCTGAAAAAAGCATGCGTTTCCCTTGGCGGAAAACCGTATTCCCCAGGAGACGCTGCTTTTGTTTTTGACGTTTTTCCGTTTGTGCCGCTCGTCTTTCAGTTCTGGGAATCCGACGAGGAATTCCCGCCGGTGCTGAAGTTCATGTGGGATGAAAATGTGCTCGATTACCTGCGGTTTGAGACATTGTATTACGTGATGGGCGACTTTCTGGACGCATTGGATAAAGCCTTCGATGCATGTAAAACGGAAGCCTGACACCGTATGGGAGACAAAATCTTACGAAAAATTTCCGAATGTTTATAAAAATTTCAGTATACGAATCCCCTGGTTTAATGCTATAATGAGCGAAAGCGAAAAAAGAGAGAGAAAGAAAGGGGAATGCATATGGCTTTTAGCATGAAAGTAACACCGGAAATAGAGGATCTGACAAACATCTGTCTGGACAATTCCAAAATGGATGTTTCTCTGTATGGAAAATACGATGTAAAACGCGGACTGCGCGATGTCAACGGCGTTGGCGTCCTTGCAGGACTGACACAGATTTCAAACGTTGTGTCTTCTGACATCATCAACGGCGTCAAGACACCGTGTGACGGACGTCTGTACTACCGCGGTATCAACGTGGAAAAACTGACCCAGGGCTTTTTGAGTGAAAACCGTATGGGATTCGAAGAAGTTGCGTACCTGCTCTTATTTGGAAATCTGCCGAATGAAGAGCAGCTCAATCATTTTAAGACGATCTTAAAACAGCAGCAGTCCCTGCCGAAGAACTTTGTGCGTGACGTTGTTATGAAAGCGCCGACCAAGGACATGATGAACACCCTGTCCCGAAGCGTTCTGACCCTGTACGCGTACGACAACCACGCAGATGATACCTCCCTTCCGAATGTACTTCGCCAGTGCATTAACCTGATTTCTGTGTTCCCGATGCTGTCCGTCTATGGCTATCAGGCGTACAACCATTATATCAAAGGAAAAAGTTTATATATCCACAATCCGTCGAAGAAGCTTTCCACCGCAGAAAACATTCTGTTGATGCTCCGCCCGGATCAGAAATACACCCCGCTGGAGGCGAAGATCCTCGATCTTGCCCTCGTCCTCCACATGGAGCACGGCGGCGGTAACAACTCGACCTTTACAACACATGTTGTTTCTTCTTCCGGAACCGATACGTACTCCGCAATTGCAGCGGCGCTCGGCTCCTTAAAGGGACCGAAGCACGGCGGTGCAAACATCAAGGTTGTGCGGATGTTCGACGATATGAAGTCACACGTCAAAGACTGGACGGATGAGGAAGAAGTATCGAATTACTTAAGAAAGCTGCTGCACAAAGAGGCGTTCGACCAGAAAGGCCTGATTTATGGTATGGGCCATGCGGTTTACTCCATTTCCGACCCGCGTGCGCGCATCTTCAAGACCTTCGTTGAGCAGCTGGCAAAAGAAAAACACAGAGAGAAAGATTACCGGCTGTACGCTATGGTCGAGGAACTGGCTCCGAAGATCATCGGCGAGGAGCGCCATATTTACAAAGGTGTATCCGCAAACGTCGACTTCTACAGCGGCTTCGTTTACAGCATGCTGGATCTTCCGCTGGAGCTCTACACCCCGATGTTCGCCTGCGCGCGTATCGTCGGCTGGAGTGCACACCGGATGGAGGAGCTGATCAACACCGACAAGATCATCCGCCCGGCGTACAAGAGTGTCAAAGATGAAGTGGACTATGTTCCGCTGGAAAACAGATAAAACAGGCAGAAGGGCCGGAGCGTGTCGGGATTTTCCGATCTGCTCCGGCATTGTTCTGTGCAGGAAGTAATGTGTCATTGTGAAAATAGGAGAGTGCAGGAGAATGAACGAGACAAAAAATTACAGCATAACAAAATCCGGAGCAGTTATACTGGAAGGAGGAGCCAACCGCGGCGTCTTTACAGCAGGAGCGCTGGACTTTCTGATGGAGCAGGAGTATTATATCCCTCATGTGATCGGCGTTTCCGCCGGAGCCTGCAATGCGCTGGACTATGTATCGCGCCAGATCGGCAGAACGAGGGACTGTATGATTGTCACGGATGAGAAAAACCGCTATGTCAACAAGAATATCAAGACAATCGTTGAGAAAAAAGCACTGCTCGACATGGATATGGTGTTCGAACGGTATCCGTATGAGGTTTTCCCATTTGATTTTGATACGTATTTTGCATCGCCGCAGACGTGTGAGCTGGTTGTGACAAACTGTGAGACGGGACGCGCGGAATATCTGGATGACCGCGAAAATAAAGAACGTCTGCTTGCAATCGGCCGTGCATCATCGAGCATGCCGATTGCCTGCCCGATGGTGGAGATCGACGGAAACGAGTACGTCGACGGCGGTGTTGCCGATTCGATCCCGATTATCCGTTCCTTAAAGACGGGGCACCGAAAAAATGTCATTATTCTGACACGGAATTTTGGTTACCGCAAAAAAGAGGGAACGAGAGGCTGGGAGCTGTATGTGGCGGCATTCCGCAAATACCCGAATCTCGTGCGTGCGCTCGTAAACCGCGCGAAACATTATAACCAGGTGCTCGAATGCATCGAAAAATGGGAAGAAGAAGGTTCCGTCTTTGTGATCCGCCCGGAGATACCGGCGGTATCGCGTCTCGAAAAGGACGAGGAGAAGCTGCGGGAATTTTACCAGCACGGCTATGACCAGATGAAAGCAGATTTTGAGGCTCTGCAGGAGTTTCTGAAAGAAGAATAAAGTTACTGTATAAACGAAAAGAGGATTGGAGAAAGAAGATGAGTGGAAAAAACCAGAAGAACCAGGGAACTATACTGATGCGGATGTTTTACCCGGACCGGAGAGAAAAAAGTGCCTATACGATCGATTACGCGGATCTGTACCGGAAAGGATACCGGGGCGTGATTTTTGATATTGATAATACGCTTGTTCCGCACGGTGCGCCGGCGACGAAGGAGGCGGCTGCGTTCTTTGCGTCTCTTCGGGAGACTGGTTTTTCCACCTGTCTGCTTTCCAACAATCAGAAACCGCGTGTGGCTCCGTTTGCCGATACGGTCGGTTCTATCTATATCGAAAATGCGCACAAGCCTTCGGTGAAAAACTACCAGGAGGCATGCCGGAGAATGGGGATCAAAGAGGAGCAGGCGGTCTTTGTCGGGGATCAGCTTTTCACCGATGTGTACGGTGCAAAACGGACCGGACTTTACAATATTCTGACCGAGCCGATCAATCCGAAAGAGGAAATTCAGATCGTTCTGAAACGGTATCTGGAGCACATGGTACTGTTCTTTTATGAGCGTGATCTGGCCCGCGGCAGGATTACGAAAAAAAACAGTTGAAAAATCGGGAAAAATATTATATTATAAGATAAGCCTATGGTGCGCATCTGGCGCATCGTACTATGTTAAGGAGGAAAAATCAGAATGATTTCAGCAGGAGATTTTAGAAACGGCGTTACCCTCGAGATCGATGGTCAGGTCGTTCAGATTCTTGAATTTCAGCATGTAAAACCTGGTAAAGGAGCTGCATTCGTAAGAACAAAATTAAAAAATGTCATCAACGGTGGTGTGGTAGAGCGTACCTTCCGTCCGACTGAGAAATTCCCGCAGGCTCGTATCGAGCGTGTAGACATGCAGTATCTGTACAGCGATGGTGATTTATTCTACTTCATGAACGTAGAAAACTATGAGCAGATCGCTCTGAACGAAGAGACCATCGGAGATGCTCTGAAATTCGTAAAAGAAAACGAAATGGTTAAAGTATGTTCCTACAACGGAAATGTATTCGCAATCGAACCGCCTCTGTTTGTAGAGCTTGAGATCACCGAGACTGAGCCAGGCTTCAAGGGAGATACCGCACAGGGTGCTTCCAAACCGGCTACCGTTGAGACTGGTGCTACCGTAAGCGTTCCGCTGTTCGTAAACCAGGGAGACAAAATCAAAATTGATACCAGAACAGGTGAATATCTGTCCCGTGTATAAGTAAGACTGTTCCCGCCGTTGTCCGTCACAACTTTCTTTGTGGCGGACACGGTTTTCTAAATAAATAGAATATTCGTCTGAAAAATGGCTGATAAAGGCTGTCGGAAGCAGCCCTGGCCCGTTTTTCTCATCGTTCGAAGTTCCGCGAACCAACGAATCTCTGGCATATACAGATCTGTACAGAGGTTTTTAAGTTGTGTTTTCCGGAGCTTTTTTGTTCCGTAAAGCAAAAATACAAAAGGCAATCAATCAGGAAAGGTGGGAAAAAATGGACTATCAGATGTTCAAAGAGCAGCTTGCCGCGCTGCTGAAAAGAAAAGCCGGCGATGATTTTGAGGTGAAGGTAGAATCGGTGCAGAAGCTGAACGGTATCGAAAAAGAGGCGTTTGTCATCAGCAGAAAGAAGGACTGGATTGCACCGACGATCTACGTGGAGCTTCTGTATGAATGCTGTCTGCAGGGCGTGCCGCTTTCTCAGATTGCAGAAAAGGTACTGGAGCAGTACCGGAAAGTGGAAGCGGAGGCGAGAAGACCGGAGAAAGCTGCCTTTTTTACCAACTGGAAAAATGCTGCGCCGCAGATCTACTGCGAGCTCATTCATGCGGAGAAAAACCGTACGCTGCTCTCCGACGTTCCGCACAGAAAATTTCTCGATCTCGCGGTCGTGTACTATTACCAGATGCGGGGAAACCGCGTGCCGGATGCGACAATTCTGATCCACGAGACGCACCGGGAGCTGTGGGGGATTTCGGCGGAGGAGCTGGACGCCCGTGCCTGGGAGAACACCCTGCGGGATCTGCCGGTGCGCACAGACAGCCTTATGGTGTATTTGAAAGAGGAGTACGGAGTAACGTTTCCCCTGTTCGAGCTTGGTCCGCTGGCGGAACAGTTTTACCTGGTCAGCAACCGCAGAGGAAAGCTGGGTGCAATCTGCATGTGCTATCCCGGCGTGCTGGAGAGCCTTTCGCAGCGCTTTGAGGCAAGTCTTTATGTGATTCCGAGCAGTATCCACGAGTGCATGGTGATCCCGGATTATGATGTATTCCCAGAGGAGTGTCTTTCCGACATGGTACGGGATGTGAATGAAAAGACGGTCAAGCCGCAAGAGATTCTGTCGGATCACGTTTATTATTACCACCGGGAAAGCGGGGAACTGACGCTGTGTGAGGAAGAAACGTAAGCTGCGTGGCAGAATAGTCTGCGAATAATCTAGGAAAGAAAAAAATGGGCGGCTGGGTGGGAAAAATACTTTACAATTGCAGGAGTCTGTGGTAAACTGTCATAGTGTGGTTGAGAAAACAGATCACATCAGCGTCTGTAGCTCAGGGGATAGAGCAACGGTTTCCGGTACCGTGTGTCGGGGGTTCGAATCCCTCCAGACGCGTTTTTGCTACATGGCATGCTGCGGCGGGCAGGACCGGCGCAGGACAAGGAAAGCCCCTGCTTCGGTGTGAAGTAGAGGTTTTTTTGCTTACTGAGCATATCAATAACTGATCCGGCGGATCAGTTTTGATGAAGGAGGAAAAATATGGCAAAACCAATGACAACAAAAGATAAAATCCGGGAATGGATTTCCGATAATCTGCGCTACATGCTTCTGATCGGAGCAATTCTCCTGATTGTGGCAGCGGTTCTTCTCATCGTTCATCTGGTATCACCAAAAAACGATGGAAAATCGAGCGGCGGAACCGTAACAAGCAGCAGCACCGGAAACAATGTGCCGGATAAAAAGACACAGGTAAAAGCAGACAGCAAAGCAGATTCTGAGGACAGCACAGGCACTTCATCGGACGTTTCGGATTCTGCGAATGCTTCCAGTACCGATACCGCCAGTGCGCCGGATGCAGAGGCTGAGCCGACAAGTGCGCCGGAAGCGGCAGACGATACCAATAATACAGAGAATACCGATAATACGGCTGTCTCCTTTGCCGCGGACAATGTCCCGGAAGTAAGCACAGTGCTGGAGCAGTATTACACCGCGCTCGGTGCAAGGGATATCAACGGTCTTTTTGCAGTAACAGACAATCTGACCGCGGAGGAGCAGGCGCAGATTGAGGCAGAAAGCGACGTGGAGTCATACGGAGATGTAAAGGCCTACACGATCAGCGGTCCAAGCGACGGAACGTACATCGCGTTTGTCAGCAGCAGATGCAAATATCTGGGAATCAACCAGACCCTGCCGATGCTTTCGGAGTATTATCTCTACACGACAGAAGACGGCATCCTGAAAATCATGGATGATACCGACAGCGATGCGGCCGTAACGGAGGCTATGAAAGCAGCGCTCGAAAAAGAAGAAGTCAAAAATCTGATCGAACAGGTTCAGAACGATTATCAGAATGCACTCGATGCAGATGCTTCCCTGAGAGCATATGTAGAAAGCATTCAGTAGGAACAATAGAATAATACAAAATGAAAAAAGCAGTTTCTGGTTTTTATGAAACTGCTTTTTTGGAAGGATAAAATCATGCGCTTAAACAAATACTTAAGTGATGCGGGCGTCTGCTCGCGGCGGGAGGCGGACCGTCTGACAGAAGCGGGAGAGATTACTGTAAACGGAAAATGCGCGGAAACCGGCATGCAGGTAGAGCCTGGCGACGTTGTTGTTGTGAAAGGCAAAACCGTTGTCCCGGAGGGGAAAAAAGTCTATCTCGCCTTCAACAAACCGCGCGGCATCATCTGTACTGCGGAAAAACGGGAGAAAAACAACGTCATCGATTATCTGTCCTACCCGGTGCGGATTTACCCGGTGGGAAGACTCGATAAAGATTCGGAAGGCCTCCTTCTGATGACGAACGACGGTGCGATTGTAAATGGTATCATGCGTGCCAGAAACCGCCACGAAAAAGAATACCAGGTCGAGGTAAACAAAGAGATTACACCGGAATTTCTGAAAAAAATGGCATCCGGCGTGCCGATTCTCGATACCGTGACGCGCCCGTGCCGGATCCAGAAAACGGGAGAGTGCAGCTTTACGATTATTCTGACGCAAGGGCTGAACCGTCAGATCCGGCGGATGTGCGAAGCATTAGGATATCGTGTCACAAAGCTGAAACGTGTGCGGATCATGAATATTCACTTGAAAGACCTGAAAACAGGGGAGTACCGCCCTTTAACGGAAAAAGAATTAGCAGAACTGAAAAAGCAGATCGGGGAGGAAAAGCTATGAACGAGACAGAACGGATGAAGGAACTGGTCAAAAAGCTGAACGAAGCGGCAAAAGCCTATTACCAGGAAGACCGGGAGATCATGAGCAACCTGGAGTACGACACGCTGTATGACGAACTGCAGGCATTAGAGGAAAAAACAGGCGTAACACTCGCCGGAAGCCCGACCACAAAAGTCGGCTACGAGGCGATGGACGAACTGCCGAAAGAAGCGCACGAGTCGCCGATGCTTTCCCTTGATAAAACGAAAGATGTGGAAGTGCTCCGCAGCTTCATCGGGGATCACAAAACGCTGCTGTCCTGGAAGATGGACGGTCTGACCGTCGTTCTGACGTACCGCGGCGGTACCATCGCAAAGGCCGTCACCCGTGGAAACGGTGTGATCGGAGAGGTTGTCACGAACAATGCAAAAGTGTTTGAAAATATTCCCTTGAAAATCCCGTACCAGGGAGAGCTGGTTCTGCGCGGCGAGGCGATCATCCGCTATTCCGATTTTGAGAAGATCAATGAGGAGATCGAGGATGTCGATGCGAAATACAAGAATCCGAGGAACCTCTGCAGCGGTTCTGTGCGCCAGCTGAATAATGAGATTACGGCAAAACGCCACGTTCATTTTATGGCATTTGCGCTTGTGAGCGCTCCGGAACAGGATTTCGAAAATTCCAGAATCCGTCAGATGGAGTGGCTGAAAGAGCAGGGCTTCGAGGCGGTGGAATACAAGGTTGTCACCAAAGATAACCTCGACGAGGCGATGCAATATTTCTCCACGAAAATAGAGACAAACGATTTCCCGTCCGATGGCCTTGTCGCGTTGTATGACGATATCGCCTACGGAGAATCACTCGGTACAACCGCGAAATTCCCGCGGAACGCTTTCGCCTTCAAATGGGCGGATGAACAGAAGGAGACCACTCTGCTTGAAATGGAGTGGAGCCCGTCGAGAACCGGTCTCATCAATCCGGTTGCGGTTTTTGAGCCAGTCGAGCTGGAAGGAACTTCGGTTTCCCGCGCAAGCGTCCACAACATCAGTATCATGCGTTCGCTGGATCTCGGTGTGGGTGATAAAATCCTTGTCTACAAAGCAAACATGATCATTCCACAGATCGCAGAGAATCTGACGAGAAGCGGCGTGCGCGATATTCCGGAAACGTGTCCTGCCTGCGGCGGTGCCACCCGGATTCAGATGATGAACAATGTCGAGACCCTCTACTGTACGAATCCGGAGTGCCCGGCAAAATTCATGAAGGCATTCACCCTGTTTGTAAGCCGCGACGCGATGAACATCGACGGCATGTCGGAGGCAACGCTCGAAAAATTCGTGGGCCACGGCTTCATCCGTGAGTTTGCCGATATTTTCCGTCTCGACCGCTACCGCGACGAGATTGTGGAGATGGACGGTTTCGGTGAAAAATCATACCAGAATCTGATCGACAGCATCGAGCGCGCGAAAAACACAACGCTGCCCCGCCTGATTTTCGGGCTTGGCATCTTAAATATCGGTCTTGCAAACGCGAGAATGATCTGCAAAGCCTTCGATTTCGATCTCGACCGGATCCGGAATGCATCGGCGGAGGAGTTCGCACAGATCGACGGTGTCGGAGAAGTGATTGCAAAAAGCATCGTGGATTACTTTGCGGATGAGGAAAACAAGGAACGCCTTGAGCGCCTTCTGTCGTATCTGACGATTGAGAAGCCGCAGGCAAGCCAGGAAGAGCAGAAATTAGCCGGTCTTACCTTCGTCATCACCGGAAGTGTGGAACATTTCCCGAACCGGAATGCATTAAAGGCAAGAATCGAGGAGCTCGGCGGAAAAGCCACCGGAAGTGTAACGGGAAAGACGAGCTATCTGATCAACAACGACACGACATCCAGTTCCTCCAAAAACCGCAAAGCGCGCGAACTCGGCGTGCCGGTGATCTCAGAAGAGGAATTTCTGAAGATGACAGAAGAATAACGAAATATCTGCAAAGGCGGTTTGCATCCCGCGCGGGAATCTGCTATAATCGGAAACAGACGGCAGAAATTCCTGCCGGAAAAAGCAAACCGCCTTTCTACGCAGAGAAAAGCGCGGCAGATCAAGAAGAATAGAAACGAGGAAAAAGAATATGCCGGTTAAAGTTCAGGCAGATTTACCTGTAAAAGAAATACTCGAAAGTGAAAATATATTTGTCATGGACGAGACAAGAGCGGTTCATCAGGACATCCGTCCGCTGAAGATTATGATCCTGAATCTGATGCCGCTGAAAGAGGATACCGAGCTGCAGCTTCTGCGCTCCCTTTCCAATACCTCCCTGCAGGTCGATGTCACCTTTCTGATGGTGGCAAGCCACGAGGCAAAAAATACATCGACCAGCCATCTGAACACGTTCTATGTGAAATTTGAGGATGTGCGGAAAAATTATTACGACGGTATGATCATCACCGGTGCACCGGTCGAGCAGATGGAATTTGAAGAAGTTGACTACTGGGATGAACTGACAAAGATCATGGACTGGACGAACACACACGTTACCTCCACGATGTTCCTCTGCTGGGGAGCCCAGGCGAGTCTGTATCATTTCTACGGACTGAAGAAACGGATGCTTCCGGAGAAGAAATTCGGGCTGTTCTGGCACAAAGTCAACAACCGCAAGATCCCGCTTGTGCGAGGCTTCGATGACGAGTTTCTGGCACCGCATTCCCGCCACACAGAAGTACCGATCGACGATATCCGTGCCTGCAAAGATGTCACGATTCTCGCAGAGTCCGACGAAGCCGGATTCTATCTTGGCATGGCGGAAGAGGGAAGAAAGATTTTCGTGATGGGTCATCCGGAGTACGACCGTATGACGCTCGACGGCGAGTACCACCGCGATAAAGACAAAGGGCTCCCGATTGAGATTCCGAAGAACTATTATAAAAACGACGATCCAAATACAAAACCAGTGCTTTTATGGCGGTCGCATGCGAACAATCTGTACACGAACTGGCTGAACTACTATGTATACCAGGTGACCCCGTATAATCTTGACGGAACTCCGGATTTTTCGGGAAAATAAGAGAGAAAAAGAACCCCCGCACCGGGCGCACACCGGCTGCGGGGGTTTGCTGTAAAAATCTGCTATAAAAAACGGAAAGCTTTCCGGCTTACCGTTTGAAATCAAATAATGTTTTCAGCGGAATTTCGAGTGCTTCCGCAATATCCATCAGCTTGTTTAGAGACAGAGAGGTATGACTGTTTGGCGCTTCGATGTTGCTCATATGTGTACGGCTGATCTGGACAGCTTCGGCAAGCTCACTTTGCGTTAATCCGCGTGCTCTGCGATAAAAAGCGATGGTAAGACCGAGGAGGCGCATCTCCTCCGTATGACGTTCTCCCATTGCTGCGGCTCCTTTCTGAACAGAGTGATACAAAGACTTATATAATATTTATCTTAAACGATTAAATACCAAAAAGAAACAACTTTAAATTTTTATAATGCACATGTAAATTGTGCAAAATATAGAAATTATCCATCAGAATAATAGGAAAACAGGAAAAAGAGTTCTTTTGACAAATGAGAGGTTTTTGTGTATGCTGTAGAAAGCACCAACAAATAAAATCGGAGGTTTTTGCATATGAAAGAGTCGATCCATACCATTCCGCTGATGGATGCATTCAAGGCGGAAGATGAGTGCCCGTTCTGCTATCTGGAGCGGGAAGCAGAGCAGCATGCGATTTCGTTTGCGCTCGGTTCCGGCGCATCCTATATGGAGGATGATGTGCGTGCGGAAACAGACGCGATGGGATTCTGCCGCCACCACTATAAAATGATGTACGATTACGGAAACCGTCTCGGAAGCGGTCTGATTTTATCTACCCATCTGAAAAAACTGAACCAGGAGCTTGCCGCACAGATGGATCTGTTTGCACCGGGAAAATCCTCGGTGTTCAAGCGGATGCAGAAGACATCCCTCGACAAACAGGGCCGTGAGACTGCGATCGGCCAGTGGATTGATGAGAAGACGCATTCGTGCTACGTCTGCGATCACTTCAAGGCAAACTATAACCGCTATCTTGATACGTTCTTTGATCTCTACAAAAAAGACGAGGAGTTTGCAAGACTGTTCCGCGAGGGAAAAGGCTTCTGTCTGCCGCATTTTGCGGATCTGGTAGAAACGGCGGAGAAAAAGCTGAATGATAAACAGAAAGCGGAATTTTACCCGACTCTGTTCAAAATCATGAAAGAAAATTACCAGCGGCTGCAGGAAGAGGTAACATGGTTTACTGACAAATTCGATTACCGCAACAAGGATAAGGACTGGGGAAATTCAAAAGATTCCATCCAGCGCTGTATGCAAAAATTAGGCGGCGGCTATCCGGCGGATGAGCCGTTTACGGAAGGATTATAATTCTTGTTTATAAAAGGAGCATAAAGTTTCGATGCAGAAGTTTTATCAGAGATTAAAAGAGAATCAAAAGGAGCGCGCCCGGTGCGCGTTTCTTGTTTTGTATTTCGGCGTGCTGGCGGTGCTGCTGTTTCTGGCGCGCCCGCTGCTGGATACGACGGCGGCAGACCGGGAGTGGAGTATTCACTTTCTGTTCCCGTGCCTGCTGGCGTGTATCATACTGACGACAGTCGTCAGTTTCTGCCGGTTTGCTGCAAAGCCGGACCAGAAACCAAAACCGCGCTATGTGGGATGGAAACAGCCGGTTCTGATGCTGGCAAACGCGGCATATCTGTTTGCCACGCTGGAATTTGTCACAAACAGCCAGTTCCGGGAGATGAAATGGTATTATGCGCTGTTGAATATCGGTGTCATTTTCGTACTTTCCATTCTCATTTCCCTCTTTCTGAACTCCATCCGCCGCGCGATGATTTTCATGAACATCTTTTATTTCTGCATGAGTCTGGTATTCTACTATGTTTATCTGTTCCGCGGAGAAGCGTTCCAGCTCATCGACCTGTACAGCATTGCGACGGCGGCGGACGTAGTCGGCGGCTACAAATTCGAGATCACAGGTGAAATCGTGACTTTGTTTATCACGATGATGCTCGTTGTGCGCCTCTGGCTGCAGAGCCGGGAATACCGTTTTGCACGGAAAACGAGGAATAAAATTCTGCTCCGCGTGGCTGCTGCTGCGCTGACGCTCGGAACATACCTGGCGTACATGAATCTGAACTGGAACGCCGAGTTCGGTGTCATCAGCGATCTCTGGAATCCGGCGAAGACGTACCGTCAGTACGGAACGACGGTCGGTTTTACCGCGGTCGCCAAATACATGCGCCTGACACCGCCGGACGGCTATTCGAAAGACGAAGTGACAGTGATTGCCGATACGAGCGAGAAAGAGACAAAAACAGAAGATCTTCGAAAAGATAATGCCGACGGCGTGACACCGGTCAATATCATTGCGATCATGAACGAGTCGTGGTTTGACTACCGTTCCGTCGGCGATCCGCAGACGAGCGGGAGCTACATGCCGTTCCTCGACTCGCTGACCGAAAATATCATCAAAGGGCACACGCTGACGTGTACCAAGGGCGGCGGAACAGCAAAAACGGAGTATGAGTTCCTGACCGGAAACTCCTGCAAGCGGTTCCCGGGTATGGTGCCGTACGTCAGCTACTTTACACACAGCCAGTATTCCCTCGTCACGACATTAAAAGACCAGGGCTATCAGGCGATCGCGATGCATCCAAACAAGGCGACGAACTGGAAGCGGAGCACCGCGTACCGTTTCCTTGATTTTGATGATTTTATCTCGATTGATCAGTTCTCCGACACGGCCAAGCGGTACCGCGGTATGATCAGCGATCAGGCGAACTATGAGAAGATCGTGGAAACCTACGAGAACAAGGAGCCGGGCAGCCCGTTCTTCCTCTTTGATGTGACGATGCAGAACCACAGCGGCTACACGAACCGTTATTTCCAGGCAGATATCAACTGCAACGGCTACGACAGTGATGAGGCCGATCAGTATTTCTCCCTGTTAAAGCTTTCCGATGAGGCAATTTCCTATCTGATCCGGTATTTCCAGCAGGTGGACGAGCCGACGATGATCATTATGTTCGGCGATCATTCCCCGAAGCTGCCGGATGCGTTTGAAACATGGATTGCCGGAGACGCCTATCAGAATCTTTCGGTCGAGGATCAGGAGAAGTTCTATGGAACGCCGTTCTTCATCTGGACCAACTACAGCATGAAATCCGAGAGCAATGTCTGGATCAGCACAAACTATCTCTCAAGCTATGCATTAAGCCTTACCGGCCTGGAACTGACACCGTACAACGAGTATCTGCTCGACCTGCGCGGGAAGATGCCAGCGCTCAACCACCTCGGCTTTTTAGCAAGTGACGGAACGTGGTACCGCTGGAACGACAGCGATGCGCCGGAGGAGGATCTCGAGTACGAACGGCAGTATGAATGCCTGCAGTACAATGAACTGATCGACAAAAAAGACCGGGATGACAGCTTTTTTACAATTTCCGGTGAAAAAGACGAAGAATAAGGGCTTTCCCTACTTGCCAGAAAACGGAAACCTATGGTAGACTATACTCCGTATGACCGGGAAACCCCGGCGGTAACTTCACGTTTACAATTAAGAATAAGAAAATGAGGTTTTAAAAAGTATGATTGCAGCAAATAATGTGACACTTCGTGTCGGAAAAAAAGCGTTGTTTGAAGATGTCAATATCAAATTCACCGAGGGAAACTGCTACGGCATGATCGGTGCCAACGGAGCGGGAAAATCAACCTTCCTGAAAATCCTGTCCGGCCAGCTTGAACCGACAAACGGAGACGTAACCATCACACCGGGCCAGCGTCTTTCCTTCCTCGAGCAGGACCACTTCAAATACGACAGCTATCCGGTACTTGACACCGTTATCATGGGAAATGCCCGTCTCTATGAGATCATGAAAGAGAAAGAGGCGCTGTACGCAAAAGAAGACTTCACCGATGAGGACGGTATCAAAGCGAGCGAGCTCGAGGGCGAGTTTGCAGAGATGAACGGCTGGGAGGCCGAGACCGATGCAGAGCAGCTCTTAAACGGCCTTGGCATTGAGCCGGAACTGCACTACGCACAGATGGCAGACCTGACCGGCAGCCAGAAGGTCAAAGTTCTTCTTGCAAGAGCCCTGTTCGGAAACCCGGACATCCTTCTTCTCGACGAGCCGACCAACCACCTGGACCTCGATGCGATCGAGTGGCTTGAGGAGTTCCTGATCAACTTCGAGAATACCGTTATCGTCGTATCCCACGACCGTTACTTCCTGAATAAAGTCTGCACCCAGATCGCAGATATCGATTACGGAAAAATCCAGCTCTATGCCGGAAACTACGACTTCTGGTTTGAGTCCAGCCAGCTGCTGGTAAAACAGATGAAAGAGGCGAACAAGAAGAAAGAGGAGAAGATCAAAGAGTTACAGGACTTTATCTCCCGGTTCAGCGCCAACGCATCGAAGAGTAAACAGGCTACTTCCCGTAAGAAAGCCCTGGAGAAAATCCAGCTCGACGATATCAAACCGTCCAGCCGGAAATATCCTTACATCGATTTCCGTCCAAACCGTGAGATCGGAAACGACGTTCTGCAGGTAGAGGGACTGACCAAAACCGTAGACGGCGTGAAAATCCTGGATAACTTAAGCTTCACCCTCGGAAGAGAAGATAAAGTTGCTTTCGTCGGAAGCAACGAGCAGGCGATCACTATGCTGTTCAAGATTCTGACCGGAGAAGAAGAGCCGGATTCCGGTTACTACAAATGGGGCGTAACCACCACACAGGCTTACTTCCCGAAGGACAACACCGCAGAATTCGACTGCGACCTGACCATCGCAGACTGGCTGACCCAGTATTCCGAGATCAAGGACGTAACGTATGTCCGCGGATTCCTCGGAAGAATGCTTTTTGCCGGTGAGGACGGCGTGAAACGTGTCAGAGTCCTTTCCGGAGGAGAGAAAGTGCGCTGCCTGCTCTCCAAGATGATGATTTCCGGTGCAAACGTTCTCGTTCTCGACGAGCCGACCAACCACCTGGATATGGAGTCCATCACTGCACTGAACAACGGTCTGATCAAATTCCCGGGCGTGCTGCTGTTTACCTGCCACGACCATCAGTTTGTACAGACCACAGCAAACCGTATCATGGAGATCCTTCCGAACGGCGCGCTGATCGATAAGATGACCACCTACGACGAGTATCTTGCAAGCGATGAGATGGCAAGAAAACGTCATGTCTACACAATGACAGAGGAAGATAATTAAAGATGAGCAAAAAGACGACAGTTTCCGGCATTCTGCTGGTGTTGCTTGTGCTGGCCACAACGCCGCTTCTTGGAACGGACAACGTTTCGTTCCTGAAGTGGTGGCTTATGACCCTGGTGCTCGGTATCGGATTTTATCCGGCTGCCGCAGCGCTGTTTCCGCGGTTTCATGACCGGGGATGGATGTTTTCCAAAGTGCTTGGCATCGTTGTTTCCGGTTTTGCTGTATTTGCTCTTGGAAGCTTCGGACTGGTTCCGTTTACCGCACCGGTCTGCCTGATCACGGTCGGTGTACTGATCTTGGCTTCCTGGATTTTCGGCTGTTTTAAGGTACGCGTCCATGCGCCGGAAATCGACTTCCTGATGATGGAAGAAGTGTTGTTTTTCGCCTTTTTCCTTCTCTGGACCTACCTTGCGGGCTTCCACCCGGAAGCACACGGAACCGAAAAATTCATGGATTATGGTTTTATGAAGGCCATGATGCGCAGCACCGCCGTTCCGGCAGAGGATCTCTGGTACAGCGGAAGCGGTATTAACTACTATTACGGCGGCCAGTTCTATGCCGTATTTCTGACGAAGATTACCTTCACGGATGTAAAGCAGACGTACCATCTGATGCGTACGATGGTGGCATCGTTCGCGTTTGTTCTGCCGTTTTCGATCACCTACCATCTGGCAGAGTCGCGTGCGTGCCACCGCATCCGGAAAGAGGGCGGCAATAAAAGCCAGATTGCACCGGTGCTTGGCGGTCTTCTTTCGGGAGGCGCCGTTTCCCTTGCCGGAAATATGCACTATGTGATTTACGGCTGTATCCGCCAGTGGCTGGGGCTGAACGAATCGGCCTACTGGTTCCCGAGTTCGACCCGCTATATCGGGTATGACCCGCTCGTGGAAAATGACCGCACGATCCATGAGTTTCCGTCGTATTCCTTTGTGCTCGGCGACCTGCATGCCCATGTGGTGAATGTCATGTTCGTCCTGCTGGTGCTGTGCCTTTTGTATTCCTACGTGAAGAATACCTGCCGTGATCCGGAAAAAGAGTGGAAATGGTCGTTAAAAGACGTTCTGCTCCAGCCGCAGATCATCGCGGCGAGCTTTCTGACCGGTGTGTTCCACTGGTCCAACTACTGGGATTTTGTTATCTATTTCGTCGTGATTACAGGCTTTGCGTTGTACGGTGCGCTGTACCGGTATCATGCGCGGGCGAAAGAGACGATCGGAACGGTTCTCCTGCAGGCTGCAGAAGTTTTTGCAATTGGAACGATTGTCGCCCTTCCGTTTACAATGAAGTTTGAGACGATGGTTTCCGGTGTCGGCATTGCCAAGCACCATTCGATGCTGTATCAGCTGGCGATTCTCTGGGGCCTTCCGACGGTGCTCGTTGTGCTGTTTATCGCAGCCGTCCTGCTCGCATGGCGGAAAAACCGTCATCTTCCGGGCATGGAGCGGCAGGGACAGATTGTGCTTGCCGATGGAAAGACGCAGGAAGAGGTGGAAGAGCAGGCCGTTGCCCTGATTCTGGGAGAGAAAAAACCGGAGCCGGGCGAAAAAGAAACGACAGAAAAGCCAAAAAAAGTTTCTGCCTTCTGTGATTTCTGGAGAGAGATTGCGGTGAGCGATATGGTGATCGGTATTTTAGGCCTCTGTGCCATCGGCCTTATCATCATTCCGGAGCTCGTCTATGTGCGCGATATCTACGAAGAATCGTATGCGCGCTCCAACACGATGTTCAAGCTGACGTATCAGGCATTTATCCTGTTCGGTATCTGCATGAGCTACATCATCACGCGGTTCCTGCTCTGGAAAAAAGAGCGGATTCTGCAGGTGTTCGGCGGAATCGGGCTGGTACTGCTTTTATGGACCTTCGGCTATTTTGGAACGAGCGTGTACTCCTGGTTTGGAAATGTTTTCGATCTGTCCGAGTACCGCGGACTCGATGCGACAGCGTATCTGGAAAATGTCTTTTCCGAGGACGCAGGTGCCATCCGCTGGCTGGATGAAACAATAGAAGGACAGTCGGTTGTGCTTGAGGCGAACGGCGACAGCTACAGCGATTACGAGCGCGTTTCCGCAATGACCGGTCTTCCGACCGTGCTTGGATGGTATGTCCATGAATGGCTCTGGAGAGGGAATCCCGCAGACTTAAATGTCCGCGCCGGGGACGTGAAACAGATGTACACCTCGACCGATACGAATGAGGTGCTGCGCCTGCTGGAGCAGTATCATGTGACCTACATTTTTGTGGGAAGCAAAGAAAAGGAGAAATACGGCGATGCGCTGAACGAATCGCTGCTGCAGTCCATCGGAGATATCGTTTACCAGGATACTGCGTCCGGTACGTATATTCTTCAGGTGCAGGATACATAAAGAACAAAAACAGGAGAAAAGAACCGCCGGGTGCGGCATCTTTTCTCCTGTTTTTCATATAATACAGGGAATGCAGAAGAAAGTGCGAAGGGCAGACCATGCGGAGATTCCGAAAAGTGCGGCACGTTCCTCTGCCGCTTCTGGCTGTGATAATGGCGGCTATTCTGTTTGCAGAGCTGGCACGGTGTGAAAGAGAAGGCGCGAAAGAGACAGCGGCGGAAGCAGAAAAAAGTGTGCCCCGCCGTGCGGCGCTGACATTTGATGACGGGCCGAATGCGTGCTATACGCCGGAGGTGCTTGAAATTTTAAAAGAAAATGAAATTCCGGCAACGTTTTTTCTGCAGGGGCAGTGTCTTGCCGGAAACGAAGAAATCGTCCGCCGGATGCATGCGGAAGGCCATCTGATCGGAAATCATACGTTTCATCATGTTCAGCTTACGAAAGTATCAGAAGAGGAAGCGAGGGAGGAGGTCGTGAAAACAAGCAATGCAATCTACGAGATCACAGGGGAATATCCTGCCTATATCCGTCCGCCGTTCGGGGAATGGAGAGAGGGGCTGGACCTTGCAGTGATGATGATCCCGGTACTCTGGGATGTGGATTCCCGCGACTGGGAGAGCCAGAACACCGAGGCGGTCTGCAGCGCGGTGCTTCCGAATGTGAAGGATGGCAGCATTATTCTCATGCATGACGGCTACCGCGCGACGGTGGAAGCGCTGCGGCGGATCGTAAAAGAATTAAAAGAAGAGGGATACACATTTGTGACGGTGCGTGAGCTGATTGAAGAATAGCTTCCGCGGATTCCATCGAACATAGTTGCGGAGAAACCGAGATTAAGGGGTTGAGGATACCCGCCAAAATGTGATAAGATAAAAGGCAGGAAGAAAAATGGGGTGAAAAATACATGGATTTGTTTGATTATATGAAAGAAACCACAATGGAAAAAGAGTCCCCCCTCGCATCGCGCATGCGCCCGGCAACGCTGGACGAGGTGGTTGGACAGGAGCACATCATCGGCCCTGGAAAGCTGTTGTACCGTGCGATCAAGGCGGATAAACTCGGCTCTGTCATTTTCTACGGCCCTCCGGGAACGGGAAAAACGACGCTTGCCCGCGTCATCGCCAACACGACAAGCGCAGAGTTTACCCAGCTGAATGCCACGACAGCCGGCAAAAAGGATATGGAAGAAGTCGTAAAAGAAGCGCAGCAGCGGATCGGCATGTACGGCAAAAAGACGATTCTCTTTGTCGACGAGATCCACCGCTTCAACAAGGGGCAGCAGGATTATCTGCTTCCGTTTGTGGAGGACGGCACACTCGTTCTGATCGGTGCGACGACGGAAAACCCGTATTTCGAGGTCAACGGGGCGCTGATTTCGCGTTCCATTATCTTTGAATTAAAACCGCTCGAAAAAGAGGACATCGAAAAACTGCTGGAGCGTGCGGTGACGGACCCGGTAAAGGGGCTCGGGACGTACAACGTTGTGCTCGATGCGGATGCAAAAGAGTTCCTCGCCGATATCGCAGGCGGTGACGCGAGAGCGGCCTTAAATGCAATCGAGCTGGGCGTCCTCTCGACGGAACGTCAGGCGGACGGAAAAATCCATATCGATCTCGAAACGGCATCGGAGTGCATCCAGAAGCGCGTCGTGCGGTACGACAAGACGGGCGATCAGCATTACGATACGATCTCTGCATTTATCAAGAGCATGCGCGGTTCTGACCCGGATGCGGCGGTCTTTTATCTGGCCAAAATGCTGTATGCCGGGGAGGATATCAAGTTTATCGCCCGCCGCATCATGATCTGCGCGGCGGAGGATGTCGGCCTTGCCGATCCGAATGCCTTAAATGTAGCAGTTTCCGCGTCCCTTGCCGTGGAACGCGTCGGCATGCCGGAGGCGCAGATTATTCTGGCGGAGGCAGCCACGTACGTTGCCTGTGCACCGAAGAGCAATTCTTCGTGCGAGGCAGTCTTTGCGGCGATGAAGACGGTCGGAAGTGTGCGGACGTCGGTTCCGCCGCATCTGCAGGACGCCCATTACAAAGGTTCTGCCAAACTCGGCCACGGTGAAGGCTATCAGTATGCACATGATTACCCGAATCACTACGTCGAGCAGCAGTATCTGCCGGACGAGATCTTAGGAAGCCGTTTCCTTCATCTTGGAACGAACGGCTATGAGCAGAAGATCCGGGAAAACTTCAAAAAAATTGGAAAAGACATCGAATAAAAGGGGAAGAAACCATGACAGACTGGCTTGGAAAGCCGTATTATTCGCTGGACGCCTATCTGAAAAAGACGTTCGGGGAAAAAGTGTACAAGCTCTCGCTCGACGGCGGGATGACGTGTCCGAACCGGGACGGCACCTGCGGTGACCGGGGCTGCATTTTCTGCAGTGCGGGCGGCTCCGGTGATTTTGCCGGGGACAGAAACAAATCCATCCCGGAACAGATTCGGGAGCAGAAATCCCTCCTGCAGCAAAAGCGGCCGGTGCATAAGTTCATCGCCTATTTCCAGGCGTATACGAACACGTATGCGCCGGTGGAATATCTGGAAAAAATTTTCCGGGAGGCAATTTCGGACGAGGAGGTCGTGGTCCTTTCGATCGGAACGAGACCGGACTGCTTAGGGGAAGAGGTTCTTTCTCTGTTAGAAGAGCTGAACCGGATCAAACCGGTCTGGGTGGAGCTGGGACTGCAGACGATGCATGAAAAAACGGCACAGTATATCCGGAGGGGCTATCCGCTTTCCTGTTTTGAACAGGCAGTAAACGAGCTGCACAGGCGGGGGATTCCCGTGATTGTCCACACGATCCTCGGTCTGCCGGGGGAGGGACAGGAAGAAGTCTTTGCAACAATGGATTACCTGAATGGACTTTCCATTTCCGGCATCAAGCTTCAGCTGCTTCATGTGCTGAAAAACACGGATCTTGCGGCGGACTACGCGGCCGGAAAATTTGAGGTGCTGGAGCAGGATGCGTATCTTACCCTTGTCATCGACTGCCTGCGGCGCCTCCGTCCCGATCTTGTGATCCACCGTGTGACGGGAGACGGCCCCGGGGATCTTCTGATTGCACCAACATGGAGCCAGGCAAAACGCACCGTCTTAAATGAGCTGCATCACCGCATGAAAGAAGAACATGCGTATCAGGGACAGCTTCTGGACGAAGAAAAAGGAGGAAACACACCGTGATTGAATCATCCTTTACGTTATACAAACTGATTATTCTCTACATGCTGCAGAATGTGAATTTTCCGCTGTCAAATACACAGATTTCGGATTTTATCCTGGAAAAAGAGTACACGAACTACTTTCATCTCCAGGAGGCGTTAAGCGAGCTGCAGGATACAAAGCTGATCGAGATCGAGAAGGTGCGCAACACCTCGTACTACCACATGACTGAGGAGGGCAGCAAGACGCTTTCCTTCTTCGAAAACGAGATCTCTCCGGAAATTCGGGAGGAAATCGACCGCTATATGAAGGAACACTCCTATGAACTGCGGAAAAAAGCGTCCGTTGTGGCAGATTACTACAAGACCGCGGGGGATGACTACGAGGTCCGCTGTCAGGCAAGAGAGCGGAAGACGACTATTTTTGAGATTGTCGTGACGGTTCCGTCCGAGGAGGCGGCCAAAAAGATCTGCAGCAACTGGGAAAACCGGAGTCAGAAGATTTATGCTTCGATTATGAATGAACTGTCAAGATAACGATTGACAGGAATGGTGGCATATAATAGAATAAATTAGTATGTCTAAAAAGCATAAACATGAAAAACATGGAAAACATAGTAAATAAGATTTTAGATTCCAAAGGAGATAAAACCGTGCCTGATTATACAAAAGAAATTGAAAGACGGCGTACCTTCGCCATCATTTCCCACCCGGATGCCGGTAAAACCACACTGACCGAGAAATTCCTGCTGTACGGAGGAGCCATCAACCTCGCCGGTTCCGTAAAAGGAAAAGCGACTGCGCGCCATGCCGTATCCGACTGGATGGAGATCGAGAAAGAGCGTGGTATTTCCGTTACCTCTTCCGTTCTGCAGTTCAATTACGACGGCTACTGCATCAACATTCTGGATACCCCGGGACACCAGGACTTCTCGGAGGATACGTACCGTACCCTGATGGCAGCCGATTCCGCCGTCATGGTCATCGACGCATCGAAGGGTGTCGAGGCACAGACCAGAAAGCTGTTTAAAGTCTGTGTCATGCGCCACATCCCGATCTTTACCTTCATCAACAAGATGGACCGCGATGCGAACGATACCTTCGAGCTGCTCGACGAGATCGAAAAAGAGCTCGGCATTGCAACCTGCCCGATCAACTGGCCGATCGGTTCCGGAAAGAAATTCCGCGGTGTTTACGACCGTGACAAAAAGAAAGTCCTTACCTTCTCCGATACAATGAAGGGAACGAAGGAAGGTATCGAGGAAGAAATCGATATCGACGATCCGCATCTTCTCGATGTGGTCGATGAGGACCAGAAAGAACAGCTCATGGATGAGATCGAGCTGCTCGACGGCGCAAGTGCAGAGTTTGACCAGGAGCTTGTCAGCAAGGGAGAGCTCTCCCCGGTATTCTTCGGATCTGCGCTCACCAACTTTGGTGTGGAGACTTTCCTGCAGCACTTCCTCACGATGACGATGCCGCCGCTTCCGCGTACGGCAGACTGCGGCGTGATCGATCCGGTCAAAGAGGATTTCTCTGCGTTTGTCTTTAAAATCCAGGCAAACATGAACAAAGCACACCGTGACCGTATCGCATTCATGCGCATCTGCTCCGGCAAATTCGACGCCGGAATGGAAGTCTTCCATGTGCAGGGAGAAAAGAAAATGCGTCTTTCCCAGCCGCAGCAGATGATGGCGAGTGACCGTCATATTGTTGATGAAGCATACGCCGGCGATATCATCGGTGTATTTGACCCGGGCATCTTCTCCATCGGAGATACGATCTGTATGCCGGGCAAAAAATTCGCATACGAGGGAATCCCGACCTTCGCGCCGGAGCATTTTGCAAGAGTGCGCCAGCTCGATACGATGAAGAGAAAACAGTTCGTCAAGGGAATTTCCCAGATTGCACAGGAAGGTGCGATCCAGATTTTCCAGGAGTACAAAGGCGGCATGGAGGAGATCATCGTCGGCGTTGTCGGCGTCCTGCAGTTTGACGTTTTAAAATACCGTCTGGAGAACGAGTACAACGTGGATATCCGTCTGGAGAACCTGCCGTATGAGCACATCCGCTGGATCGCAAACAAAGAGGAGATCAACCTGGACCGTATTCAGGGTACATCCGATATGAAGAAGGTCATGGACCTCAAGGGAAATCCGCTCCTTCTCTTTGTCAATCCATGGAGTGTCGGCATGGTACAGGATCGAAACAAAGACCTTGTTCTGACCGAATTCAGCAAAAACTAAGAACAAAAGAGCGGGATGCCGCTTAAAAAGGAGAAGGAATGAACTTATTCGATATTCTGGGCCCTGTGATGGTCGGTCCGTCGAGTTCGCATACAGCGGGTGCAGTGCGGATTGGATGGATGACGCAGAAGCTTCTCGGAGAACAGCCGGTGGAAGCAAAAATCCTGATGTACGGTTCCTTTGCCGCAACGGGAAAGGGCCATGGAACGGACCGCGGTCTCGTCGCGGGTCTTCTCGGCATGCGTGCAGACGACGAGCGGATCCCGCACAGCTTTGAGATTGCCGATGCGGCGGGCCTTTCCTATTCGTTCGGCATTGCCAATCTGACGAGTGCCCATCCGAACAGCGTTGTTCTGGAGGTGAAGGGAAAGAGCGGCAGGACACTTGAAGTGCAGGCGTGCTCCCTTGGCGGCGGCCGCATCATGATCAACCGTCTCGACGGGCTGGATGTCAACTGTACCTGCGAGATCCCGACGCTCATTGTCCACAATCTCGACCAGCCGGGCCATGTAGCGGAGGTTACGTCGATGCTGGCACACAAATCGGTCAACATCGCCAACATGTCTCTCTACCGCGACAAAAGAGGCGGATCGGCTGTCATGGTTGTGGAGATGGATCAGCCGCTCTCGAAAGAGTCCCTGCAGTGGCTGGAACATCTCGAGGGCATCGTAAAGGTAACCTACATTAACGTGACGGAAGGAGAAGAGGACAATGTCTTATAATTCACTGGAAGAAATTGTCCGGGAGTGCGAAGAAAAAGCTCTGCCGTTTGATGAGATCATCCTTCTGGACGATATGAATGAGAGAAATGTAAAACGGGAGGATTCCCTTGCCGCCATGTACGGCATGTGGGAAGCCATGAAACGCGCGGATGCAGGCTACGACGGAAACTTAAAATCAAGAAGCGGCCTGGTCGGCGGCGCCGGTGCGGCGATGAAAGCGTATGTGGAGAGCGGAGAAGCACTCTGCGGTTCCTTTGTCGGCGATGTGATGGCATCCGCCCTTGCAATGGGGGAGTCGAATGCCTGCATGAAGCGGATCGTTGCGGCTCCGACCGCGGGAGCCTGCGGTGTTCTTCCGGCGGTGCTGGTCAATTACCAGAAACGGAACGGAACACCGGATGAGGAAATCGTGCGCGCGCTCTACACGGCAGCCGGTATCGGCCAGGTCGTCGCGGCACGGGCCTACATTGCGGGCGCTTCCGGCGGCTGTCAGGCCGAAATCGGAACCGCAAGTGCAATGGCGGCCGGGGCACTGACCGCACTTCGAGGCGGATCTCCGTCCCAGATTACACATGCGGCGGCGATGGCGTTAAAAAATCTGCTCGGCCTCGTGTGCGACCCGGTCGGCGGTCTTGTCGAGGTTCCGTGCGTCAAGCGGAATGTCATTGGCTCCGTGAATGCACTTTCCGCGGCAGATATGGCACTTGCCGGAATTTCAAGCCGCATCCCGCCGGATCAGGTGATTGATGCAATGCGCGAAGTCGGCGATCAGATACATCCGACCCTTCGCGAAACCGGCCAGGGCGGCCTTGCCAACACGCCGGCGGCACGCGAGTGGTGCGCGGCACAGGAAGAAGAATAAAAAATCCTTTTATTTTCGGATTATTTTTGGTATAATGAAAGAAAGTCAGCCAAGGAGGAGGTCTTTTAAGATGGCAGAGGCAAAAATTCAGAAAAGAAACACTTATACGATATATGATGACGAAGGAATCGGAACCGTGCAGATTGCAGACGAGGTAGTAGCTATTATCGCAGGACTTGCGGCAACGGAAGTGGACGGGGTAGCCTCCATGGCCGGAAATATTACCAACGAATTAGTCAGCAAGCTTGGCATGAAAAATCTTTCCAAGGGTG
>NZ_CDRRUH010000045.1:0-26376 GCF_977045365.1 Fusicatenibacter sp. | reverse complement strand
ACCGGTTCTATAGCAATCTTTGCTGCCATTTGTACAATCCGGTCTCTTACTGTCGGTATCCCAAGTGGTCTTTCACTTCCATCTGGTTTTGGTATCATCACTCTTTTCACTGGAGATGGGATATACTTTCCCTCTATCAGTTCTTTTTTGAGTTCTTTTAGATATTTCTCGATAGGAAATTGCCGTCTTACATGATGCTTCACTAACATTCTATTGTATATGAAGAAAACGCAGAGTCAATCCTCTTTTCTTTTGGGATCAGCTCTGCGTCTTAGCGTCTGGCTACTTACAATTTTTAATTTTCATGTTTTGGACTTCTATCAGGAAATTTTCCTTACACTTCGGACAAAATAGCGGAAAGTTTTTTAATACCGTATCTTTCCTGATCTGTGTTCTTGTTTTTGCACCGCACTTCGGACATAATACGAAAACACTCTCATTTTTATATTCCGTCATAACACTCCTTCTTCGTATTACATTCTGCCTGCATCGAACCGAATCATGAACCGTATCCCACTGGTCCCAATGATGATCGGAATCAAAAGCTTGCGAAGATCCGTGTTACTGTATAAGTGAGTTTGTTTTGTTGTAGTTTTCATCGTTTTTTCCATGATTCATTTTTTCAGACATCATCCGTATATTTTTTCCGCATTGTTGAACAGAATCTTGCCAATGATGTCCTTTGCGTTATTGACTGAAAGATATCCGTCCTCTATTTTTTCACTCAGAACCCTGCACAGGGAAAATCGAAACGCAAGGAGCGAACCATAGCTTTCTTCTACTGTCCATGTATCGCATCCCCAGCAGATTTTATCGATCTCGGCCATCTCAATCAACTGATGCAATACCCGTTTGCAAGCTGTGTAGGACAAAATCGGAAGCCAGGTCAGATCCGGATACAGATTCGGATATCCGCCCACCACGGAAAAGAGATCGTCCACCCACGGGAAGCCACAATGCAGCAGCACAAATTTCGTTTTTGGATTGTCCCGTATTACATTATTTAATTGCAGTATATTCGTATCGATCACCTGCCCCATTCCGGTATGGCATTGCAATGGGAGCGACACTTCCGCTGCAATTTCACAGATTTTCCAGAACAGGTAGTCCTGAAAGCATCGGATATCCTCCGGCGTTATATCCGACTCTTTTAACCGGAAAACCCGTTCTGCCTGCTCCGGCGTCACTTTTTCGAAATGAATGCTGCGTTCATAGGCGAGTGCTATTTTTAAAGCCACACAGCCCTCTTTCTTTTTCTGTACAATCCACTTTCTGACCCATTCCACATAGTCCTGCAAATTATCCGGCAGCTCGCCGAATTGTTCTTCCAGCGATACACCATCATGATTGCGAAGTCCCTTTTGATAGCCCAAAAAGAACAGATCCAGCCGAAAAGCAGGCGTAAACAGTTCCGGTCTTCCATTGTCAGAACCCGGATTCCAGTAGGTATCTACGATTATGTTCTGATACTTACACTTATTTTTTAACACATCCAAGTAAAAGTATGGATTTTGATGTGCTTTCCGGATCTCTTCTGAAATCCGATCCCAGTTTTGGGCTGTAATCGGCTCCGATATTCCATACAGTTCCCCGATTGCTTTTTGAAGCCAGACAAAATAAGATTTGTATCGCACCTTTTCCAGGTACGCGGATCTGCTTTCCGCCGTTGTCCCCGGAGTGATCTGCTGCCATTGCAGATAGGTATGACCGATCAGCTTATCCAGATTAAAATCCTGCATCGCCTGCTCCGGCAGATGATGGGAATGCGTATTCCATATTTTATGATCGGATATGTAACTCATCAGCTCCTGCTCGACCTGATTTACTGTCATGATAACGTCCTTCTTCCATACACACCGACTCAATTTTTGTCAGGAAATCATATTCGTCCGAAAAAACCGTTCTGCGAATTCCATATTACGGATTATATTGTGCTTCTGCCATAGATTGCCCGCATTCGCAAACTGACTTTTTCAGTCTTTCCAAATCTTCCTTGTCCGGGTGTGACAAAGCACGGTCAAAATTCTGAATCAGCAGATCAAGATTCGCCGGATGCTCCGGGTTTTCTTTCATCTTCGCATACCGTTCACGCACAGACTGCGGCATCTTTCCCTGACACATATACTCCCCGATGACCGTATTGCTTGCATCAATCGACTGTTTGACTTGTCCGAGAATCTTTTCAAAATAGGCATCACTTCCGCCAAAACCAGCTGTTCCAAACAGAAAAATCTTTTTATTTTTTAATTTCGACAGCAATTCTAATGTCTTTTGGTCTGCATTCCCTTTGTCCGTCCAAAATCCGATATAGCATACGTCGGATTGCGGTACCTGCGAATCGTTCGTGCCAAAATAATCACATTTGTCCTTCGGCAACGTTTCATAAATTGCATCAGCCAGCTTCTTTGTATTACCTGTTAAGCTGCAAAACAGGATCGAATAATGTTCTTTTCTCATAGCCCATACACCTCCAGTTCAGGCACTAATGTGGGAAATCCAATTTTCCTCAATAATACGTTTCTCGCTATTTCCTGTCAAGCTTCAATCAAACTGAAAGATATTAAGTCCGGTTTCTTCATCATGAACTCTGTCCACTCTTCCGTCAATTACCGTGATGACCAGCTCACAGGTTGCACTGACAATGGCTCTGTTCAGATGTCCTCCAAACACCTCGCCCTTCTGATTTCCGGCACTCATATGAAGATGTGCATAATATTCTCCATCCATTGTATTGATTGTACCTGTCAGTGATGTAATTTCATAATACCCCTGGAAGCTGTTTGAATAATATTTCTTTTCGTCTGTCTTATATACTCCGACTGTGAAGTCGTTGATCGCTCCAAGAGCCTGGATACTGGCAAGCTTTATATTTTCCTTTATGGCAATTACCTTCAGCTGCTCCAATATTTCCTCATCTTTGTCCATCCTTGCTACTATAACATTGTCAAATTTTCTGTATTCCATTTTATTCTCCTTTCTCTTTCCGCCTGCCACTGTTCAGACATTTTCTGCTGCTCATTGTATGGCAGATTCTGGCTTCTGGCGTTTGACGCTCCCCGCAACCACAACAGTGGATTCCTGTTTCTCCCACTCTTGCAATAACCTCAATATTTATTCAGGAAATGCTCCCTGTTCGGGTACTCCTGCCGATATGCCCGGAGGGCGGCTTCCCGGAGCAGGGTAAATTCTTTTTCCATGCGGAGCAGGTGAGGCGCCTTAAAGGCGATCACACTGATCTGTTCGGCGATTTTTTTTGCGATTCCTTCTTCGGATAATTGTCCCATGCCGAAGACCATAGAGGTAAATCCTCTTCCTCCTCTGCTGACCTGAATAAATTTCAGGAATACATTGTACAGTTCATCCGCAAGAATCTTCTGATATCCCTCCTCTGACTGCATGGCTTCTGCCAGGCACAATGTGGAGAGAATCCGGGCTCCCATCTTTTTTCTGTCGCCTCCCAGATCCAGAGAAGTTCCTTCCGCCAGATACTTCAGTTCCATCAGGCATTTGACAAATTCATCCTTCTGGAGCCTGCGCTGCCCGTACCGGGCCGTCCAGAGCCGGGCCCGGTATTCTTCTGCCCACGCTTCCTCCTCTCCGATATGTGCTTTTAAGATCTGCTGCCGTTTCGCCGGATCTGTCTCCTGATAAAAATCTTTGGTCCATGTATGTTCCATCTGTTTTTTCCTCATTCTTTCTGCCTGCAAACGCAGTCTTCCTGCTTACATTCCGGAATGGGAACTTACCTCTTCTGCGTTCAGGTATTCATTGATATTGCTGCTGTCTACTTTCTGATATTCCGAAAAATAGTACCGTCCTTCTTTCAGGCTTTCCTGGTCAAATTCCTCTCCCTCGAACAGCTCCACTGCCATTTTCGCCATTTCCTTTGCCTGGTCTACTCTGTCATTGAGGATGCTGCCCTGCATTTCTCCTGCCTTTACGGCTTCCAGAGCCTCTTCCAGACCATCAATTCCGAAAATCACCGGCCAGTCTTCCCGGACATAGCCTGCTTTCCGATACGCTTCCACAGCCCCCAGTGCCATCTCATCGTTGTTGGATATGACAAGCTCGATTTCTTTTCCGTACTGGCTGATCAGACGGTTCATGCGGTTCTCCGCCTGTCCCCGGTTCCAGTCCGCTAACTGATAACTTAGCTTTTCCAGTATAACATCATTTTTCATCAGTGTCTTTACGGAATATTCCGTTCTGCTGATAGCATCCTGATGACCTGCTTCTCCTTCCAGAAGCACGTACTGAATCTTTCCGTCCTGATTTTTATCGACTTCCGGATGGCTGTTGATGTATTCTGCTGCGATCTCGCCCTGCATAATCCCGGACTGTTCTGCATCACAGCCCACATAATACAGCTTTTCCCACTGCATCAGGTCTTCCCTTACCGGTTCCCTGTTAAAAAAGATCACCGGAATATCTTCGTTTCTTGCCATTCGGATGATCCGGGACGGAGCTGTCCGGTCCACAAGATTGATACAGAGCACATCACAGCCTGCATCGATCATTTCTTCTACCTTTTCGTTCTGTTCCTGCTGATCGTCGTTTCCGCTTTTTGTCGATACGATAATCCTTCGTTCTTTGTTTTCCATGGCTTTCAGCTGCGCCTTCAGTTCATCCGTCAGTCCATTGATAAAAGGATCATCCTGCGTGTAGGTTATCACTCCGACCCGCAGGGTTTTCTCTGTCTGGTCCGACTTGCCGGAACACCCCGACAGCACAAGCACCGCACTCCCTATCGTGGCAGATAATGATACTGCCACCCTTCTTTTCTTTTTATTCATAGGAATATAAAAACCTTTCTAAATCTTCGTTCATAGAGAAATTTTCCTTGCCAAGTACCTGATATTCGGTTATATATCCTTGCATTTTATAAGACCTATGCTCGATCCTTTTGGTTATTTCTTCCACACTTTTATAGCCGATTTCATATCCGTCCGGCACAGCCAGCCCCTGAATGTTTCCGTTATCCAGAAGCGCAATCGTCTTCAGACTGTAACCCACTCCATAGAGCTCTGCCCCCTTATATGTTCCGTTTTCTGCCTGCTCTCCAAATTCTTCCAGGATTCCTGCATCCAGGATGACAAGAACATCCACTTTTGTTTCCTTCTTCATCCGCTCCACAATATCCTGTTCTTTTCTCCGGTAAATACACCAGCTGATCTTGCTTTCGCTGCCTTCCAGCGCCTCGTTCAATCCACCAATCTCCGCCTGTACAGCCTCGGACATTTTCCAGTCGGCGATAATTCCGATCTTCTGCTTTTTTATTTTCAGCTGTTCTCCCAGCCACCTTCCGATCTCCCGGTAATCCGGCTGGATCGTGGGACTGGCAGTTTCCCCTTCTTTTACCGCCAGACCATCTGCAATCAGCAGATAGGGTTTCTTTCCACACTCTTTTTTCAGCATATTTTCCGTCTCATGACCGGGTGCCGGATATATGATAAAGCCATCAATATCGTTGTCCTTCTGTTCCCTGATAAATTCTCTTTCCGCCTCCGGCCCGTCGATCTCTTCCGTGTTACAGATAATCATATGGACGTGGTTCTCTGCCGCAGCCTGCTTCATTCCCTTGATCAGGGCATCCCAGCGTTTGTCACCGGACTCCGGAAGAATCACGGCAATCCGGGGCTCTGCTACGTTCTGATCGAAAATTTTCCATACAAAGAATACTGCCAGCAGCAGCAAAAGAAACTCAATTATAAGAAATTTCATTCTGTTCTTTTTCATCCGCCCGGTCTCCTCTGTACGTATTTTTGTAATTCCAATGCTTCTGCGTTTTCCGGTGTATATGGGACTGCCGGAATACGGATCGTAACCCTTGTTCCTTCGTCCGGCTCACTTTCTATGGAAAGTCCGTATTCCTCTCCAAACATCAGTTGGATTCTGGAATGCACATTGATCACACCCACGCCGGAGCCATGCTTCGGAACCTTGCTGTTATCCGTCAGAATATTTTCCAGAACCTCTTCCCGCATACCCATCCCATTATCTTCAATCGTAATCAGGATGTCATCGTCTTTCTTTTTCCCGCTGACGATGATCATACCATCATCATCCTCATCCATATTGCCGACACCATAATAGATGGCATTTTCCAGGATAGGCTGGATCACCAGCTTTACGATGCAGTAGTTTTCAATCTCTTCCTCAATCCGGAATTCTGTTTTAAACCGCTCTTTGTACCGGGCCAGCTGGATATTCATATAGCTTCTGCTGTGCTGCAGCTCATCCTGAATGGGAATGATGGTCTTACCGCGGGACAGGCTGACACGAAGTAATTTTGCCAGTTCAGAAATCATACGAACCGCTGCTTCATTTTCCTGGGCTTCCACCATCCACGTGATGGATTCCAGTGTATTATACAGAAAATGGGGGTTGATCTGGCTTTGCAGGGCATCCAGTTCACTTTTTCTTCGTTCATTTTGCTGCCGGATGATCTCGTCCATCAGTTTTTCGATCTGTTCATAGGACTTCTGCACAGAATGTCCCAGATGGCGGATCTCCGAGGAGCCGCCGATATAGATATCCGGTTTTCCTCCTGCCTCGTGGGCCTTGACGGAAGCGTCCAGTTCCCGGATCGGCTTGGATATCTTCCGGGATACCAGCTGGTTTCCCTCCAAAAGCATGACCAGAAGGACCAGAATGGTAGCAAATACATAGTAACGGAAGTTTTTATAGTTTGCTGCCTGCACGCTCTCCGGCACAACACCGATCATCTTCCAGCCTGTGTAGGCCACGCTGCCGACGATCACGGTCTCGTTCTGAGCGTTAGAACGGATCTCGTAGGTTCCGTCCTCGTATTTTGCCGCTTCCAGACTGTTTTCTTCAAATAACCCGCGATTTAATTCCGTTCCACGGGGATGATAGATCATCTCTCCGTCCTGACTGGTCAGATAATAGTAGATTCCGCCGGAACAGTCATTGATCTGTTTCATCACGTCCCTGATCACAGAATATTTCATATCCAGCAAAAGAATACCGGTTTCCGGTGTCTCTCCCTTGTTGACATCTACATACCTGCTCAGGGAAACGACCCATTGGTACCGATAGGATCCATCCTCAAACAGCTCCTGGATATGCGGTGTGGAAAAGTGTATATTTTCAATGGCATCTTCCGCATTTTTGTACCACTCCTGCGTGGGCACCTTCACATTTTTCTTTTCTGCCGCCACCGGCTCCGATGCGATCAGATTTCCTTTCGGGTCATACAAAGCCAGGCTCTGAATCTTATCGGAATTGGTCTCATAGAGCAGACTGAACTGCTCCGAGAATTCCCGGCTGGATATATCAAACTGCTGGACTACGTTGTAGTTTGCCCCGTTCAGGATCTGACGGATATCCAGCAGATCTGCATTTAACCGGTCTACGGTAGCCTCCACGGTAGCTTCCGTGTTGTCTACCGCTGTTTTTTCCAGAGCCAGCTTGAATCGATGGTAAAGCAGCAATCCCATTACAATGATCGTAACCAGTGAAATCGCCATAAGGACAGACAGGATGATCGACTGTATGTTAAATACGATATTCTTCCGGGAATCCGGCTTTCTTTTTCTGTCTTTCATGTATCTTCCCTTTCACCTGTTCCCTCTTTCCCGGAAGCTCTGTATTTGGAAGGGGACACACCGAATTTCTTTTTGAATACATAGCTGAAGTAGTTCGCATCCTGATATCCTACTTTTTCTGCGATCTTGTAGCTCTTTTCATCGGTGTTCAGCACCATTTCTTCTGCCCTGTCCATTCGGTAATCGGTAAGATAGGAGACAAAGGACTGACCGGTCTCCTTTTTAAAAATGGACGAAAAGTAAGAATTGGACACCCCTAGATCTGCGCACACGTCATCCAGGGAGAGCGTCGGTTCCATATATCTGTCTTTTACGATATTCTGTGCATCGGTAATCATCCGTCTGGAGGTACTGTTTCTGGTACTTCTCAGTTTTTCACTGATGGCCATAGACATATTGATGATCCAGTTTGTCATAGAGTTTTCATCTAACTGAGTCACTCTTTCGTAAAGATTCTGTACATTTCCGGAAATTTCGTTGAAATCCATGGAATTATTGGCACAGAATTTGAAAAATCCACTGACGATCTCCATGGTAGCCAGATTGTACTGGCTGATGGTGGCTGCATTCTTATGGAGCTTTTCGGTCTCTTTGATGGCTTCTTTCCGGATTTTCTCCTGATCCCCTACATGAATGGCACGAAACAGCTCCTGCATCCTTGTTTCTTCTAAGGGAACCGCCTTTTTTGACTCTTTGGGAACGATCTCTGCGATATTGATGGCCCGTTTCGTTCCGTACAGGACACGGTAGGACACTGCCTCTCTGGCTCCCTCGTAGGAAATGCTGATATCGTACAGATTGTTGCAGACGGTTCCGATCCCTGCGGTAACCGCCGCTCCCATAATCCTCCATGCCCAGCGGCAGAACCGGTCACACTTGTCCGTCAGTTGAGCTATTTCATCTTCCGAGTGGAGTTCCATGATCAGAATCGTATTACCCATATAGATGAATTCTTGGCAATTACAGTTCTCCATCAGCCGCTGTTTGATCTCACGTTCCACGGACATGGATAACAATAAGGGATTCATGCCCTCTGGCACATCATTTTCCGAAGTGTGAAAAATCATGCAGCAAAACAAAGGCCCCTTCATATCCACCCGATAGTCCAAAAGGAATCGTTCATAGTCCTCTTCCCTGACCCTTCCCTCAATCAGGGAAATGAAGAAATTGGACTGCAGCTTCGGTAATACCTCCTGGAAATAGTCTTCCAGTTTTTTTACATTTAACTTTTCTTCCCGTTCCCTGTCCAGTGTGGCTTTCAGCTTCATCAGGCTTTCTGACAGCTCGGTGGCGCTGATGGGTTTCAGCATATATTCCTTAATTTCCAGATGAACGGCCTCTTTTGCATATTCAAATTCGTCAAAACCGGTGCAAAGCATAATGTAAATATTGGGATAGTCCTGATTCAGTTTTCTTGCCAGTTCCAGTCCATCCATATAAGGCATTTTAATGTCCGTCAGTACCACATCCGGCTGAAGCTTTTCCACCAGCTCCAGAGCCTTCACACCGTTGGTGGCACTTCCCACTACGTCAAATCCCAGATCATTCCAACGGATCTTTTTTTTCATAACGTCGATGACCTCTACTTCATCATCGACAAGAATCACTTTATATTGTTCCATCCTTATCCTCCTGTTTTGCGGAGCATATTATTGTTCCTTTATTATAGCAGAAGATTGCTCTCTGCTGAATGAATAGTTATAAAAATTTTGTGCCAAAACAGAATAAAAGACCGCCCTGGTCATCCATCGGACGACCGGACTGTCTTATATTCTATCTGTTTATGAGTATTTATAGCAATCCCCGAAAATAATGCAAAAAATTCAGCACCGCAGAGCGTGAATTACTGCGTCACAGATTTTCGTCGTACCCCGGTACGCCTTCAAATCTGTTCCTTGCAATTCGCGCTCTGCAGCACTGCCTTTTTTGCATTATTTTCGGATCTTGCTATAATTATTTTTTCTGTACATATTTCAGACAGTCAAGTGTTACGGCTGCCAGGATGATGATACCTTCGAAGATGAACTGAAGGTTGGTATCAATACCCAGAATCGTCAGGGCATATGTCAGGGAGGTAAAGATCAGTACACCGGTTACAACTCCGGAGATCTTACCGATACCACCGGTAAAGGATACACCACCAACTACGCAGGCTGCGATGGCATCCATATCCCATCCCTGTCCGTAAGCTGCACTACCGGAACCAACCATACGGTTGCATTCCAGCCAGGAACCGAAGCCATACAGGATACCTGCCAGCATAAATGCTCCCATCGTTACTTTGAATACAGAGATACCGGATACTGCTGCCGCTTCCGGATTTCCACCTACCGCATACAGGTTTTTACCAAATGTTGTTTTGTTCCAGATAAACCATACAATGGCAACTGCTGCAACAGCCCACAGAATGATGGTCGGGAATTTTCCGATCTGCGGAATGAATGTATTCGGGATGGCAGAATCAATCGCACCGAAGGATACACCCTTGGTCGCATAGGTAACCAGGCCGAAGATGATCAGCATGTTCGCCATGGTAGAGATAAACGGATGCATTTTGAATCTTGCCATGAAAAATCCGGCAAGCATGGCAAATACTGTTGTAAAGATCACACACATTAACAGTGCAAACAGTGCTTTCGCTGTAGCAGGCATAGCGGAGAAGTCAAATACATGTCCGAATACGGCACCTGTATTGATTCCGTTATGCATGATGATGGTTGCTGTAACCATACCCATACCAACCATACGTCCTACAGAAAGGTCGGTACCTGTTAACAGGATCAGGCCGGCAACACCAAGTGCAAGGAACATACGCGGGGATGCCTGCTGTAAAATATTCAGGATGTTGGTAACTGTCAGCAGCTGTGTATTTTTGACGATTGGTGTGATGATACACAGTGCGATGAAAATCAGAATAATTACGATATACAGACCGTTTTTGTACAGGAACTGAGATAAATCAAAGGTATATCTGTAATTCTCCAGTTTCTGTATTCTCTGCTGCGGGAATGTGAATTTGGATGCTCTCAGCAGGTCGATCAGATGATATTTATGCATGAATGCTTCATGTCTTCTGTCCTTGATCTCCTGGAGCTTCGATTCGTGAGCCATCTGTGCATCAAACAATTTGTTTTTGAGCACATATTTCTCAGCCTTGATCTCTTCTGCTTCCTTCAGGGAAGCAATCTTTTTCTGATGCTCGCTCTTCAGATCTGCTTTAACCTTCTCGTATCTGCTGTTTTCTTCTGCTTTTGCAGCTTTGCAGCTTTTGTTTACTACATCGTAATAATCCTTTTTGTAATGCGCAGCCAGATAGCCTTCTGCGTCTGCGATCAGCTTTTTGATTTCTTCTTTGTTGTCTGCTTCTACTTTTTTTGCATTTTCCAGCTCTTTTTTGCTGTTTTCAATAATCTTATCTCTCTGTGCTGCGGATAAGTTCTTGTTTTCTTTTGCGATCACGATCTGTTTTTTCAGATCGCTCACTTTATCAAAGCCGTCTACGCGTAATGCATCGATTTTTTTCTGGATTTCTTCCACATATTCATCGATCGGCTTCAAAAGCTTTGCTTCTTCTTCCGATGAAATAATAACGCTGTTTTCTGCCATTTCCAATTTTCCTCCTGTTACAGGTATTTAGCACTGAGTCTCAATAATTCTTCCTGGTTTGTTTCTTTGGTATTTACAATTCCGGCCAGACGTCCGTTAGACATAACACCGATTCGATTGGTAATACCAAGAATCTCCGGCATCTCGGAAGAAACAACGATAATTGTTTTTCCCTGTTTCGCCATATTGATGATCAGTTCATAGATTTCATATTTTGCTCCAACATCGATTCCTCGTGTCGGATCATCCATCATGAATACGCTCGGTGAACGCTCCAGCCATTTACCAAAGATGACCTTCTGCTGATTACCACCGGAAAGGTTGGCGATCATATCATCCGGTCCCATACATTTTGTATGCATGATCTTGATTTCTTCCGCTGTTGCACGCACCATCTTGTCATGCGACAATGCGATTCCGCTCTTATAATGCTTCATATTCGCAATGGTAGTATTGAATGTAATATCGCCCTTCAGGAACAGACCATTGGCTTTTCTTTCCTCTGTAATCAGAGCAAATCCGTGATCCATGGCATCCTTCGGGGAGGAGAAGTTCAGTACTTTTCCGTCATATACAATATTTCCTTCTGCTCTTGTACGAATTCCGAAGATGGTCTCCAGAAGTTCGGTACGACCGGCACCGACCAGACCATAGAATCCGAAGATTTCTCCTTTTTTGATATCAAAAGAGATGTTCTGCAGTTTCGGTGCATATTTTGTTGATATATTCTGTACGGAGAGAATGGTTTCTCCCGGTGTGTTGTCTACAGGCGGAAATCTGTTGTCCAGAGAACGTCCAACCATGGCGGCGATCAGTTCGTTCATATCCGTTTCTTTACTTGGCTTGGTCATGACCAGGCTTCCGTCTCGCAGTACGGATATTTCATCACAGATTTCAAATATTTCATCCATTTTATGTGAAATGTAAATCAGAGCAATTCCCTGAGCCTTCAGCTGACGCATCATCTTAAAGAGTTTTTCAACCTCCGGTGCAGTCAGGGATGATGTAGGTTCATCCAGTACAATGACTTTGGAATGATAGGAAATCGCTTTTGCGATCTCACACATCTGCCTCTGAGATACAGACATTTTCTTCATTGGCTGCGTCAGATCAACTGTAATTCCCAGTTTTCTGAACAGGTCTGATGTTTCTTTTTTCATTCTTCCTTCGTCGATCACCCCAACGGAATTCTTTGGGTATCTTCCAAGGAACATATTATCTACAACACTTCTTTCAAGACACTGGTTCAACTCCTGGTGTACCATTGCCACTCCGTTTTCCAGTGCATCCTTCGGACCGGAGAAATTCACTTCTTTTCCGTCCAGTACGATGGTTCCTTCATCTTTCTGATAGGTTCCAAAGAGGCATTTCATCATTGTCGATTTTCCGGCACCGTTTTCACCCATCAGTCCCATAATGGTTCCAGGTTTGACATTCATGCTGATATGTTTCAGAACCTTATTTCTACCGAATGATTTGCTCATGCCGTTAATCGATAAGATATATTTATTCTTATCATCTGTCATAGCTGCGCTTCCTTTTCTTAGTAAAGAAGGGTATCATTGCTGACACCCCTCTATAATTTCATTCATTTACGGTAACGATTCAGAGACCTCATCTCGATTTCGCATGGCTCCGAATCGTTACCATTTACACTTTTATTTTGTCTCTAAATTATTTGGAGAGAAGTGAGGTATATGCTGCTGCATTATCGGTCTTAACCATGTTAATTGCAAAAGCATCATACTCGCTCGGGTTTCCAAGACGGTTTGTGATATTGGACTCTGTCTGTCCGTCTCCACCGATGTAATCTACCTTCAGGTTCAGCAGATCATCATATTTCTCCAGCAGTGGCTGATAGGTAGAGCTCAGGAAGTTATCCGATGCGTTGTAGATATTCAGCCATACTTTTTTGGATGGGCTCTTGCTTTCATCCAGCTGTTTTGCAACTTTATCGTAAACCTTTGTGGAATCTGTGAAATCGTTGTAGTTATCAGCTGTTACAGCAATATTTAATGCGTAGTAAGATCTCTCTTCTTCGCTGTATCTGTAATCTTCACCCTCTGTCAGGCAGTTGCCGGCTTCATCTGCTGTACCGATACCGGTATTGATATCTACACCGTCCAGTGCGTTACGCAGAACTCTCAGTGTCAGGTAAGCCTGAACGTCTGCATGCTGAGAAATTGTTCCGCCGTATCCTTCAGCGATTGCTGCTACAGCATCGCTGTTTGCATCGTATCCGAAGGTAGGAACCTTGTTGTCTTTTGCCCATGCGTTGAACATTGACATTCCCATACCATCGTTATTGGAAACTACAACATCGATCTGATCACCGAAGGAAGCTGTCCATGTTCCAATCGCATTACCAGCTGTTGCAGCATCCCATGTTGCACCTGCTGAGTTTTTCATTTCCTGAGAGGCCAGCTCACGGATGGTATATGTTTTTCCGTCTACATCCAGAGTTGCATCCTGTACAACCTTTGCTTTTCCGTCTACGTTTGTTCCTGCCGGTGTAGAATCTACTCCGCCGTCTGCATCTACACCTGTTCCAAGTGCGGAACGAACACCACGTGTACGAGCGATAGAATCGTTATGTCCGATATCACCGATTGCCAGAACATATCCGATTACGCCGTCACCGTTTCTGTCGATCGTGTCTGCGTTTTTCTTGATGTAATCCAGAACCATCTGTCCCTGCAGTTCAGCACCCTGGTTTGCATCGAAACCTACATAATAAGTATTTCCGTTGAAGTTCAGAGCATCTTTGTCCAGTTCACCGGTCGCACTGCTGGATGGCTGACGGTTGAACCAGCACAGAGGTTTGTCTTTGTTTTCTACGCTTCCGCCCGTTGATGCCGTAGAATCTGTTGTTTCTGTTTTCTGGGTAGAATCTTTAGACTCTGATGTGGATCCTCCACAACCAGCCATGGATACTGCCATAGCCACTGCCATAATTGCTGCTAATGCTTTTCTTTTCATTTTTATTCCTCCCGTTTGGTGATTTTGCTAGATTCGCTTCGTTCCTAGCTGATGAATTCATTATAATCACAAGCGGCCTGAAAAAAAATAGAATATTTTTGGATTAGTTATTGAAATTTTTGGTTATTTCTTGTCGTAATTCTCCAAAATCCCAGGAAACATGCAAAAAAGCAGTCCCACAGAGCGCAAATTACTGCATCAGCTTTCTGACGTTTTAGCATCTTTATATTTCCGTATCAGAATCATATAGCTTATGATCAGTAAAACAGCCGCACTGCTCCATGCACAGATCTCGGCATAGTATATTCCCTCTTCGCCGATCCATTTCGGCAGCAGCAGCGCAACGCTGACACGCATCACAAATTCCGCAATGCCGCTGGCAAGCGGAATCAACGTATTGCCCAGCCCCTGGATCGCGGAACGATACACATGCAGCAAATACAGTATCCACAAAAAGACCGCCATGATAAACAAATACTTATATGCAATATCTAATACCTGTCGGATCTGCTCCGGTTCACCGGATACAAACAGAGACAGTATATTACGCCCAATCAGCACCATCATCCCGGAAATGAAAACAGAAGTGAGCACTGCCATATACGTACCGCTGCGCACACCTTTCCGGATTCTCTGATATTTCTTTGCGCCAAGATTCTGCCCTACATAAGTGGTAATCGCATATCCATAAGAAACCGCAGCCATCTCCAAAATTCCATACAGCTTATTCGTTGCCGTAAATCCGGCTACAAACAGAAAGCCAAAGCCATTGATCACATACTGCACCGTAAGTCCTCCCACAGAAATGATCACGTTCTGTATGGCAAGAGGAGCCCCCAGCTTCAAAAGCCGCAGACTCATAGACGGCTGCCTGTAAAAGTCCTCCTTTTTCAGGCGGATATCCCGGATTTTCCGCAGTACAAGCAAGCAGTACACGGCGGAAAATCCCTGTGCAATAACGGTCGCCACTGCTGCTCCGGCTACGCCCCAGCCCAAAACTGCCACAAACAACAAATCCAGTCCCACATTGATCACTGCTGCCACGGTCATTGCAATCAGCGGAGATCTGCTGTTTCCAAGTGCCCTTAAGATCGCCGCAAAAATATTATAGGCAGCTATAATCGGGACTCCCGCAAAAATCAGCCGCAAATATAGCATGGTCAGATCAATGACATTATCGGGTGTCTGCAAAAATAAAAGAACGTGATAAACTGCGCCTTCACTTACTGCAAGTACAATCACAGACAGTAAGGCGGTCATGATATAGCTTTTTGCCACCGCACATTTCAGATTTTCCTTTTCCCCTGCTCCATAGTACTGCGATACAAGAATCGAAAAGCCCTGTGTGATACCGGTCATAATCCCCAACACCAGCCAGACCAGCCAGTCCCCGGCACCCACTGCCGCCAACGCTTCCACGCCTACCACCTGGCCGACAATCATGGTGTCCGCCATCGTATAAAACTGCTGGAAAATATTGCCAAGCATCAGTGGTATGGCAAACGTTATGATCAGTTTTCCCGGGGATCCCACAGTCATATTCTTTTCATTTGTTCCCATAAGATAAGAATCTCCCTTCCTCTCTTTTCCCTCTTGTCCGCTATTTTACAGGGGACCCTTGCAAAACACAATTCTATTTTTTCACAAAGTTTTCCCGATATTTTTGGTGGCTATGACATCCGCTCCGGTGCCTGCTGCATTTTCAGAATTGCCTTAACCTCAGGGCATTTGTCAAGCGGATATTTGCAATCCGCTTCGCTGCTTGACAAATATATCGTGATGCGATATATTTAATATATCGAAGTACGATATATCAAGCAGCGAGGTAACTATTTATGGATGCACATATTAAAAAAGTATATGTTCCGATGACCGAGACAGGATTTTATATTTTATTATGCCTTCAAACACCGAACCATGGATATGGAATCGTACAAAAAGTAAAAGAATTGACCGATAATGAGGTGGTTCTTGGCCCGGGAACCATGTATGGAAGTCTTGCAAAAATGGAAAAAGACGGTCTGATCGAATTTGTGTTGGAAGAAGAAAAAAGAAAAATATATCAGATCACAGAGCTCGGAAAAGAAGTACTGGAACAGGAACTAAGAAGAATCAACCGATTGTACCATAATGCACAGGAGGCAGCGCTATGAGAGAGGTAAAAAGAGAGTTTCGTTGGTTTTCCATTACAGAGTATGAAAAAGAAGCAGAATATTTGAGACGCAGGCATAAGGAAGGATGGAAATTTAAAAAGGTGACCTTCCCCGGTATTTATACCTTTGAAAGATGCACTCCGCAGGATGTCGTCTATCAGCTGGATTACAATCCGGACGGGGTAAAGGAGCAAGAGGAATATATTCAGATGTTTGAAGATTGCGGCTGGGAATATCTGATGAATTTTGCAGGATATACCTATTTTCGCAAGCCCGCTGCATCGATGGAAAAAGAAGAAAATATCTTTTGCGATGATCAGTCCAGACTGGAACTGTTGAACAGGATTTTTCGAGGAAGAATCATACCTCTGATGCTGATCTTCGTGACGATGCTTTTAAATGGATTTTTGAATATGGACAATACGGCTATGACCATTTTTTTCGCCATACTGACGGGAATCTACGTCCTTGTATTTTTACAATTCGCAGTAAAGTATGTTTCATTTCGGAACAGGCTTGTTAAAAAATGAAATAGCGATTCAGAATCATCCGAAACAGAAGAATTGCTTAAAACAAGCAATATCGCAATCCAAATTCCTGCTTTGCTCTCATCTCCTGTTTTCTCATTTGTTGTACTTTCGTCTTGTAAATGTTCCTCATCTTCGGGTCGGTTCTCCTGCTCATTTCCAGAATTTCCTGTCACATATGCTTTTACGCTGGTTAGTCCGGAAATCGACAAGACTCTGACCATCTACTGTTTTCAGCCTGCCAGCGGATATTGTGCATGTGTATTGATTCCGTCTTAGTGTTCTGCTATTTAGCGTATGCGATTATAAAATTATTTTTCTGTAAACAAAAAACCACATTGGGGGCTGACCCCAATGTGGCAGTTCTCGTCTTACTTTGCGCTGTCTGCATCCAACACAGACTGGATCTGTTTCATCAGCGTATCATAATTCTCCTGGTTGTCGATTCCGCCAAGCATCGGTTCTCCCACAATATTTCCATTTCGATCGACTAAGATTGTGGTCGGAAATGCCATAATATCGGAAGCATACTTTCCTGCCGCGGAAGCAGAGTCAATGGAAAGATTGCGGTATTTCGCACCCTGGCTTTCGAGAACCGCTGCTGCTTCTTTGATCGCATCCTGATTTCCGTCGAAGGTTTCTGTGTTGATACCTACAACCTCGCCTCCCATGGATTTGATCGCATCGTTTAATTCGTTCAGCTTCGATAACTCAGCAACACAAGGCTTGCATCCGGTAAACCAGAAATTCACGACCGTTACCGCATTTTTGGAAAACAGACTTTCATCCACGGTATTGCCATCATAATCCTGGCCCGAGAAATCCCGGAACGGAGATGTCTCTTCGGAATCGTTTTTCGCATCGGTATCTTCCGATGCTGTATTGCTGTTTTCCAATTCCGCTATCTGTTCCTCGATTTTTCGTATCGTTTCAATATCATCCGTCAGTGTTTTCAGCTCGTCCTCAGAAAAAGAGTCCTTGTTGGCTTCAACCGTGTCTGCCAACAAATCCGCATAATTTCCGCTCGGATCAGCCGTGCTTTTATTCATCATGCCAAACACCTTGTTCCATACGTCCGCATGATCTGCAAAAATCTGGTTCTCCTGCTGATATAAATCATCCAGCTTCGTGCCGGAAGCCCCTGCCGTTTCTGTGCCGGATTCCGCAACAGATCCTGTGACAGCTTCTGTGCCGGATTCCGTCTGGGTCGTCTGCGTTTTCTTTGTGTCTGCAGCCTCTTTTCCGTTGCATGCGGTAAGTAATAATGCTACGCTGAGTGTAAAAACAGGAAGAAAAGTTTTTTTAGTTTTCATAAGTTATGGCTCCTTTTAAAAATAGTATTGTTTCAACTCACAGTCGGTATTTTCACGGAGTCTGACATGTCGAAAATAGTTCGACTGTGACTCACCTCATGTCAGTGGAGGATACCGATTTCTCTCCGCCCGCCACTGCCGTTATGTTTCTTCTAACAATTCATCCCACCGCTTTAGAAGCGGGGGACTTCTTGTCTACTGATGTTAAAATTTCTGATCTCCGGTGTCCTTTTCCTGACACATTTTTCCCATAAACTGGTAGTGGATCGCATCCTTCGGGCAGGCCTTGATACAGGCTCCGCACCGGATACATTCCGGATGATTTGGCGTCCGGCACACGTCGATATCCATTTTACATGCCCTGGAACACTGGTTGCATCCGACACATTTGCTGTTTTCAATCGTGATGTGTAAAAAACTTACCTTATTAAACAAGGAATAGATTGCCCCAAGAGGACAGATCCATTTGCAGAACGGTCTGTAAAACAAGATGCTGAGCACGACAACCGTAATCAGAATACCGAATTTAAATGAAAACAGCTTGCCCAGTGCAGACCGGATTGCGGCATTTCCGATGGAAAGCGGGATCGCCCCCTCCAGAACGCCCTGCGGACAAATATATTTGCAGAAGAACGGGTCGCCCATCCCGATCGAATTCGTTGCAAACATCGGCAGAAGAATCACGAAGACAACAAGGATGATATATTTCAGATACCGCAGCGGCTTCAGTCTGGCCGTGGAGAATTTCTTTCCGGGGATTTTATGAAGCAAATCCTGAAACCATCCAAACGGACACAAAAAGCCACAGATGAATCTTCCCAGTGTCACGCCGAGTAAAATCAGGAACCCGGTTATGTAGTAGGAAAACTTAAATTTGGATGATCCGACAACCGCCTGAAAGGCTCCGATGGGGCACGCTCCCGTCGCGGCAGGACAGGAATAACAGTTTAGTCCCGGTACACATACCGTTTTCGCTTTTCCCTGATATATTTTTCCCTGAAAAAAATTGGGAATATGAGGATTGGTAAGCAGTGTGGCTGCTGCCTGGATCCACCCGCGTATTCCGGCTATTTTCTTTGATCGTAACTTCTTTTTCTTATCCAATTCCGACACACTCCAGACATAATTTAATTGCTTTCCCAAGCACAGCGGCCGCTTCCCCTCTGACGGCGCCATAGCCCATCATCGCTATGCCTGTGATAACCAAAACAATTTGAGATATTTTTCTGCACTTCAAAATGTGATTGCTCCTTTGATTCTATTGATTGACCAGCTGACTCTGATATTATACAATAGAAGTTGTAAAATCATTGTTAAGAAACGGACGGGTGAAAAAAATTTTGAGATTATTAATCGTGGAAGATGAGAAACAAATGTGTGACACAGTTGCCAGAAGTCTGTACGCTGCCGGGTACGAGGTGGATACCTGTTACGATGGCGCGGAGGCTCTGGAATGCATCCTGGCAGAAAATTATGATCTGATTGTCCTGGATCTCAATCTGCCCGGCATGGACGGAATGGATCTTCTAAAAGAGCTCCGGAAGGAAAACGAAGAGACGAAGGTTCTGATCTTATCTGCAAGAGGACAGATTGCAGACAAAGTAGAAGGACTCGATGCCGGGGCAAATGACTATATGGAAAAGCCGTTCCATCTGCAGGAGCTGGAAGCGCGGATCCGCAGTCTGACAAGAAGAAAATTTGTGCAAAAGGATGTCTGCCTGGAAAGCGGCGGGATCAAATTCGATACCATCAAGCGGGAGGCCTATGCCAACGGAACCCTGGTTGCCCTGACAAGAAAAGAAAACGGAATTTTGGAATATCTGCTTCTTCACCTTGGCAGACCGGTAAGTCAGGAAGAATTGATCGAGCATGTCTGGGATGCCTCCGTGGACAGCTTCAGCGGATCCATCCGCGTCCATATGTCTTCGCTTCGACGAAAGCTCAGGGCAGTACTTGGATACGATCCGATTTTGAATAAAGTAGGCGAAGGATATCAAATACGAGAGGAGTCCGACCGATGAAAAAAATATCACTGCAGTGGAGACTTACCTGTATCATTACCCTGTATATTGCGGTCATCTGTGGATGTCTGACTCTGCTGGTCTACAAAAACGGGATTTATTATATCGATTCCCTGCAGGAGACCGTAGATTCCCGGGGCGATGATGCCGGAGATCAGGACGGAGACGGTGCCACAGACGGTTCCGATCAAATCTATATCAGCATTCCGGAGGACAAGTGGGATGAATTTGCCAGAGATTTCTCTGTTCAGGTATATAACAATAAAGCAGACTACAAAAGAAACAGTCTGATCCTTTCCGCCTTATTGGCCCTTCTTGGCGGCGTCGCTACCTATTTTATCAGTGGCCATGCACTTCGGCCCATTCATGAATTCTCTGAAAAGATTGAAGAAGTGCAGGCACAGAACCTGGCCGATTCGCGAATTGAAGAAAACAAAGTAAAAGAACTGGACCAGCTTCGCATTTCCTATAACAAGATGCTGGAACGCCTCGCAGATGCTTTTGAAATCCAGAGACAGTTTACGGCAAATGCAGCACACGAGCTTCGAACCCCATTGTCCGTCATGCAGGTACAGCTCGATTTATACCATTCCACCCCGCATCCGGGCAATGATGCCGACACCTTACAGACACTGAAAATGGTGACAGAGCAAAACGGCCGACTCAGCAAAATGGTCAAGACCCTGCTCGATATGAGCGAGCTCCAAACAGTAGGCCGGGATGAAACCATTGCCGTTGACGCTCTTGTCGATGAAGTATTGGTGGACCTGGAGCCGCTTGCACTGGAAAAGGAAATAAAACTGATCGGGAACTGTGAAGCTACCACGATGGTCGGAAGTGACATTTTGATTTACCGAATGGTATACAATCTTGTTGAAAATGCAATCAAATACAATCATTTCGGCGGACAGGTTACCGTAAACGCATACCGGAAGGGAAAAAGCATCTGCCTGTCCGTAGAAGATACCGGAAGCGGAATCCCGGCGGAATTAAAAGAACGCATATTTGAACCATTCTTCCGCGTAGATAAATCCAGAAGCCGCCAGCTTGGCGGAGTAGGCCTCGGGCTGGCCCTGGTTCATGAAATCGTGCGCGTCCATGACGGCAGAATAACCGTTCAGTCCAGCCCGTCCGGCGGAACGATCTTTGAGGTAGTCTTTACACAGTGACATCATCCTAAAAGCCGTCATCGAAGTCACTCTTCTTCCACGCCCTGCCTGCCAGTTCAAGCATGCTCTTTCAGACTTCTTACGAAAACGTGCAGAAGCTCTGGCGGGCAGTCCGGCATAATTTCAATCCGGATACTGTCAGAAAAAAATCGAGGATAACAGGTACAGATGATTACCTGCTTACAAATGTTCGGGAAGCTACTTACATTTGACAAACAACACAACAGCCTGGTTCCAGCTCTGCGAAAGGGCAGGAAAATAAGGAAAGCTTTGCACAATTAAAAGGAGCATATCGCATCAGCGATATGCTCCTTTTGGGTTACCAGGGTAAATATTATTCACAAAGTTTGGAGAAAGCGTCAGCTACAAACTGAACCTTTGTTCCAACGATAACCTGTACAGAAGTTTTGCCAGGTTTGATCACGCCTGCCACGCCGGCAGATTTGATTACTTTGTCATTCACTGCAGTGATATCTTTCACTTCCAGTCTCAGTCTTGTAACGCAGTTATCAATGCTTGTGATGTTTTCTTTTCCGCCGCAGCCTTCCAGAATTTTAGCTGCGATTGCGGTATAGTTATCACTTGCCAGTTCTACTTTTTTCTCTGCTTCGAGATCGTCGTCTTCTCTTCCAGGAGTCTTCAGATCCCATTTTTTGATAGCAAACAGGAATACGAAATAGAATACGAGGAATGCTGCGATTCCAAGCGGAATGATCAGCCATGTTTTCTGTGCTGCAGGCAGTGAGGATGAGAACAGGAGGTCCATAGCACCGGCAGAGAAGCTGAATCCTGCACGGAAGCCAAGAGCAACTGTGATCATAGTAAAGATACCATACAGTAATGCATAGATTACGTACAGAGCAGGAGCAAGGAACATAAATCCGAACTCAAAAGGTTCTGTAACGCCACAGATGAATGCACAAACTGCAGCAGAAGCTACCAGACCGATCGCAGCTTTTTTCTTTGCAGGTTTTGCACATCTCACCATAGCAAGTGCAGCACCAGGAATACCGAACATCATACATGGGAAGAATCCGGACATGTACATACCAAGGCTCCAGGTTACATCAGCAGATGTTTCACCAGCCCAGAAGTGCTTCAAGTCACCAAGACCGATCGTGTCAAACCAGAATACGTTGTTCAGAGCGTGATGTAATCCGGTCGGGATCAGCAGACGGTTCAGGAATGCATAGATACCGGCACCGACAACATCAAGGCTGACAATAGATTTACCAATTGCTACCAGAGCACCGAACAGTAATGGCCATACCAGTAACAGAACAGCGGATACAACGATAGAAACAACACCGGAAACAATTGCTACACAGCGTTTGCCGCTGAAGAAGGATAACCAGTCCGGAAGCTTGGTACCTTTGAAACGGTTATAGCAGGTAGATCCGATGATACCGGCCAGGATACCGATGAACGGGTTTTCGATCTTGTCAAAGGCCAGTGTCTTTGTAGCGCTCTCAGCGATGGACGGAATGAGGGTTGTAACAACTCCGGTAGAAAGAAGTGTTGTGATCATCAGCCAGGATGCCAGAGCTGCGATTCCGCCGGTACCGTCATTCTTTTCTGACATACCGACACCAACGCCGATTGCAAAGAGGAGTGCCATGTTGTCGATCAGAGCTGATCCTGCTTTTACGAGAAACAGACCGATCAGGTTTGCTGCGCCCGAGATATCGCCGCCCTGCATCGTTGCCGGACACAACCGGTATCCAATACCCATCAGGATACCGCAGATCGGCAGTACTGCTACGGGAAGCATGAGGGCTTTCCCTAGTTTCTGAAGAAATTTCATATATTTCTCCCTCCTTAAAAGATAATTTATATAACTGGATACCTCCAATTAGATACGTGAATTTACCGAATCCATCCAATACACTTACAAAAACAAGTGCAGAAAAGACATTGAGAGTGCATTTCATAAAAGCAAGTGAGAAAAGACGTCAAGCGTACATTTCATAAAAGAAGAGGATGAAGATTCATCTGACGAAACATCAGAAAATCATCAGGAAATACTGAGAACGGCTTCGTCTAAGGAAACTTCGCCCGCTTTTTTCAGGCTGATTTTCTCGTAATCATCGGTATTACAGATCAGTACCGGAGTGACTGTGTTCAATCCGGCCCCGGTGATCTTGTCCAGATCGACGTCCATCAGAAGATCCCCTTTTTTGACCTGATCACCGGCTGCAACGTGTGCGGTAAACGGTGCGCCTTTTAATGTAACCGTATCCAGTCCGATGTGGATCAGAATTTCGGTTCCGGAGCTGCTTGTGAGCGTGATGGCATGAAGGGTGTCAAATACCATGGCTATTTCACCGTCTGTCGGTGCATAAATTTTTCCTTCCGACGGAATTACTGCGAATCCGTCCCCCAGGATTTTTTCGGAAAAGGTAGGATCCGGGACTTCGGAAAGCGGAACTACTTTTCCTTTGCAAGGTGCGTAAAGAACATTTTCTTTGCTCTTTCCTTTTAGAAAATGAAACATAAGATTACGATCTCCTTTCGAAAATAAGGTGTGATGTTTTTTTTGATATAGATCCGATATCATCTGTAATTACGTTGAGTGATTTTTTTGACGAAAAAATTCGGTATTTTACCCTTTGAACCGTTTTTCTCTGCCTGAAGAGTCAGCAAAATGCCATTAAAAAGGGAAATAGAGAATTTGTCAAAAATAAAATTGTATAATTTTACACGAACACCTCAATAGATTATATACATAATAACCGATTCTGGCGGGTTTGTAAATACTTTTTCAAATATTTATAACAAAAGAATTTACTTTCAAAAAAGAAAAATCGGCAATTCGACTAATTAATGCATTAGTGTGGTAAAATGACTAGCATTGGGTCGAGTAGACGCACCCCTTACGGTCGTGCGCCCCTCACAGATCCGGACGTGCGGCTTTTCCGCATCCGGCTCTTTGCGAAACGAATTGTTCACGTTATCATTCATATACACTGACATAGATCCGAGGTCTTACCAGCGGATAGCTGTTATCCAGCATATTCAGAAATCCTATCCAGTTATAGCTTTTCTTCTGGCTTCTCCGATTTAAACAGTAAAACAGGCTTTTCATAACATTATATCGTAAGCGCTTAATTCTTGGGTAACCATGTCCTTTATAAAAATATCTGTGGTTATAGTACATTGCATATTTTCCGGCAAGGCTCTTCATAAACTTTCCGATCTCAATTGTCTGCGTTTCTGCAAGCAGATGAAAATGATTTGTCATCAGGCAGTATGCATGTATCATGCACTTTTTCTGCTCAGATTCTTTCCTTAATATCTCAAGAAATACCTGATAATCAAATTCATCCTGAAAAATTTCCTGTCTCCGTATTCCACTTTCCATCAGATGATAGGTTGCTCCTGGGAACCATGTTCGTAATTTTCTTGCTATCTTTTTGTCTCCTTTTATATTTCACACTATCATTTATGATACTTATTTTAAAAGGGAAACAAAACTGCTTCCCTTTTCTACTCTTCTGTTCCCTCACACAATTTTACTTCAATGTGCATCCCCAATGCTGAAGCGTATTTTTGCAGTACAACCAGGGTTGGAACTCTTTTTCCACTCTCGAGCCGCGCCAGATTCGGTGCAAGAATTCCCGTCATATCCGCCAGATCCTGCTGCGTCAGCCCCTGTCTACGTCTCTCTTCTACAAGATCTTCTATCACTTTGGACGATTTCTCTAAGGTAATCTTTTGTATCGCTTCCGCATATGCCTCTAATCGCTTCGCACGAACTTCTTTTTCCCTTTGGTAATCCGTTTTATTCGTTTCAATATCGTAATCCATATATTTTTCCTCTCGCATATATTGCATGGATTATATCACAAATGATAGGATTTTTAAAGACTTCTTGGAAATTTTATATTTTCTTTACAAATAATCTTTAGACTCATAATTCCAATTCTGAAAAATCAAATTTCAAATCGTAATGGGTTCTGACCCAATGCTTCCGTAAAACCGCACAATTATTTTACCATCAATTTTTTCACTTCTTTTAGCTGAATCGCATTTCGATCCTTCTCTGATACAATGTACTCCCCCGCAGGCCACGGCTCATCTTCCCAGACAAAATCCGAATCATATCGAACAGCCTTAGCTGCCTCGCCGCAAAAGTCATTATCTACACACCACTGCATCAGGGTATCATCCTCCAGTGTCAGGTATCCATGTGCAAAGCCTCTTGGAATTAGCATCTGTTTTCGATTTTCGAAAGACAGTACCGTACTGTATGCATGACCGAAATTCTCTCCCGGCCGCAGGTCCACAGCAACATTGAAAATCGAACCGTGCAGACAGGATACCAGCTTTGCCTGTGCGTGTTCCCCTTCCTGAAAATGCAATCCCCGCAGCGTGAATGCTTTCTTACTGTAGCCTTGGTTAATCTGTTTGATCCTAAAGTCTACTGACTTGTCGTATGGTACAGCAAGATATCCACGAAAATCTTCAAATACCGGAACTGTAACTATTATTGGTTTTGTGTTCATAATATAGTCCTCCTTTTATTTTTTACACTATCATTTGTGATACTTGCTTTATAAGGGAAGCAAAATTGCTTCCCGCTGTATAACTTTCGCCTGGAAGCTGGTTCATTCAATTTTTCAAATCATATGATGATATCATTAAAATCCAAAGTAGATTTTTATCATCCCCAGAAAGAAAAGATGTACTGGATAAAACAAATAATTTACAATGCTAATTCCTTAAGCATGTTTTCAGGATCATCTGCCGCCTTGACTTTATTGTTTAATGTATTTAGCGATTGTATCGGTTACTTCCTCCATGTTAATCGGCTTGGAAATATGGTCATTCATGCCTGAATCCAGGGATTCCTGAATATCATCTATAAAAGCATTTGCAGACAAAGCTATAATTGGAATCGTGACCGCATCGGCGCGCTCTATACCCAGGGCTCGGATGGCTTTCGTTGCTTGGTGTCCATCCATGTTTGGCATCATAATGTCCATCAAAATAAGATTGTATGTGCCCCGTGGATGGTTTTTAAACAAATTCACGACTTCT